>JBPCPD010000127.1:0-7400 GCA_050999535.1 Thermoleophilaceae bacterium | reverse complement strand
GACCAGCACCGCAGCGCAGACACCGTGGGGTTCCGAGACCGTGTGCGGCAGGGCGGGAACCCCGGAGGAGCGGTAGACGTAGGCGCTCCCGGGCGCGCCAAAGAGCACGCGCGTGCGCGGCGTGCGGCCGACGTAAGCGTGGCACGCCGGCTCGCGCTCATGGTATGCCTCGGTCTCGACGATCCGGCCCGAGCAGTCACCGTGGCTCAGGACGCAGCCGACCAGGTCGCGGGCGACCTGCACAACGTCGCGCGCGTAGAACGCCGCGTCGGCCGGGGTCGGAGCGTAGCCGGGGCTCAACCGGAGATACCGTCGAGGATCCGGCGCGCGCGGTGCAGCTGCTCGCGCACCCGAGCCAGCGCGGTGCCGCCCTCGGAGACCTTGGACTCCAGCCATGCGGCCTGGTCGAGCAGCGCCCTGAACTCGGCGCTGCCGCCGGCCACCAGCGCGGGCGCGAGCGCCTCGAGCTCGCCATCGTCGAGCTCGCTCAGGGTCTTGCCGCGCTCCAGCGCGCCACGCACGAGGCCACCGACGATCCCGTGGGCATCGCGGAAGGGCACCCCGCGCCGGACAAGCAGGTCGGCCACATCGGTGGCTGCCAGCGCCTCGTCGGTCGCGGCCTCGGCCAGGCGCTCGCGGTCGAAGGCGATCGATGAGAGCATCCCGTCGGCGACCTCGAGGCACAGCTCGACCGTGTCGATGGCGTCGAACAGCTGCTCCTTGTCCTCCTGCAGGTCCTTGTTGTAGGTCAGTGGCAGGCCGTGGAGTACGCCGTGGAACGTGCTCAGGCGTCCGACCACCCGCGGCGCCTTGGCGCGCAGGAGCTCCGCCGCGTCGGGGTTCTTCTTCTGGGGCATCAGGCTCGACCCCGAGGCGAAGCGATCGGCCACCTCGCAGAAGGAGAACTCCTCGCTCGACCAGAGCACGACCTCGGCGCCGAGCTGGGACAGGTGCGTGGCGCAGGTCGCCGCCGCTGAGAGGTAGTCGAGCACGAAGTCCCGATTGGAGACGGCGTCGAGCGAGTTCTCCGCGACCGCGCCGAAGCCGAGCTCGTCGGCGACCGCCGCGCGGTCGGTGTCGAAGTTCACCCCTGCGAGGGCACCGGCACCGAGTGGCAGCTCGCGCGTGGCGGTAAGGCAGAACTCGAAGCGCTCGAGATCACGGCGCAAGCGCCAGAAGTGCGCGAGCAGGTGGTGCGAGAGATAGACGGGCTGGGCCCGCTGGAGGTGCGTGTAGCCGGGCATCGGCCAGTCGAGGTGGCCCTCGGCGAGCTCGACCAGCGTGCGCATCAGCCGCTCGAGGCGCTCGCGCGCGCCGACCGCGTGAGCGCGCACGAGCATCGCTACGTCGGTTGCGACCTGATCGTTGCGCGAGCGCGCGGTATGCAGGCGCCGGGCCGGATCGCCGACGATCTCCGTCAGCCGGCGCTCGATCGCCATGTGCACGTCCTCGTCGTGCGGACGGATCTCGAAGGCGCCGGCCTCGAACTCAGCCCGGACCTGCTCGAGCCCGCGCTCGATCTCGGCCAGATCGGCGTCGGCGACGATGCCGGCGCGGGTGAGCATACGCGCGTGGGCGAGCGACTGCGCGACGTCGAACGGGGCCAGCCGCAAGTCGAACCCGATCGAGGAGTTCAGCGCCTCGAACAGCGGGTCCTGGGGCTCGGAGAAGCGGGCCATCGGCCCGCCAGTCTACGAGCGGGGCAGGTGCTGAGGCATGCGCCCGCAGCGGGCGGGCCCTGGCGGGCGTGTCGCTGCTCGAGCAGGACAGCTAGCGGCCGAGCGCCTCGCCCAGCGCGATCGCAACGCGCTCGACCTGGCCCTGGTCGAGCTCGGGGTGAAACGGCAGCGCCAGCGAGCGCGCGGCCACCTGCTCGCAGACCGGGAACTCGCCCTCGCGGTGGCCGTAACGCTCGCGATAGAAGCTCATCAAGTGAATCGCCGGCAGGTAGGGCTTCGAGTCGACCCCGCGTGCTCGCAGCCCCCGGATGGCCTGGTCTCGATCGACCCCCTCCGGCAGCTGGACGACGTAGACGAACCAGCTGCGGCGATCGCCGCCCGCATCGGCGCACGGCAGCTCGAGCCCCTCGATGCCCGCCAGCGCCTCCTCGTAGAGCCCGGCGACGCGAGCGCGCGCGCCGAGCAGCTCGTCGAGGCGCTCGAGCTGGGCGAGCCCGAGCGCGCAGGCGAGCTCGGACAGGCGGTAGTTGAAGCCGAGGCGATCGTGGTCGAGCCAGCCCATGTCGGGCGCCCGGCCCTGGTTGCGCTCGCTGTCGATGCGCTGCTTGAGCTCGATCGTGGGGCTGACCAGCGCTCCCCCCTCCCCCGTCGTCAGCTGCGTGTTCGGGTAGAAGCCGAACGTCGCGAGGTTGCCGCGCGCCCCGACCCTGCTCCCGTCCGCGTGGACCGCCCCGAGCGCCTCGCACGCGTCCTCGACTATCCACAGGCCGCGGGCGCGCGCGAGTGCCTCGAAGCCCGCCATGTCGGCCGGATAGCCGAAGATGTGCACCGGCAGCAGGCCCGTCGTCCGCGGGCCGATGGCGGCGGTGGCGGCCTCGGGGCCGATGTTCAGCGTGCGCGCGTCGATGTCGCAGAAGACCGGGCGCGCATCCTCGTAGAGCAGGCAGTTGGCCGAGGCGACGAAGCTGAACGGCGTAGTGACGACCTCATCCCCGGGCCGCACCCCGGCCGCACGGACCGCGAGGTGCAGCGCCGCGGTGCCGCTGGAGACCGCCGAGACGTGCTCCGCGCCGAGCCACGCTCCCAGCGCAGCCTCGAAGGCCGGGAGCCGGTGACCCAGCGCGAGTTGGCGGGAGCGCAGCACCTCGAGCACCAGCTCCTCCTCGCGCGCGCCGATCAGCGGCCGCGCGACCGGAATCGGCACGTCATGGCCGGTCGCGCTCATCGCGCTTCGGAGCCGCGCGCGGGTCCTGCGCCGAGCGCGGGGGCGTCGCGGGCGGGCGCGGGCAGCATGCCCGCCTCCAGTGAGTCGACCAGTGCCTCCCAGCTCGCCTCGATGACGTTCTCCGAGACGCCGATGGCGCCCCAGGTCTCGCGCCCGTCGGTCGCGTCGAGTAGGACGCGCGTGACCGCCCCGGTGCCCTTGCGCTCGTCGAGGATGCGCACCTTGAAGTTCACGAGCTCGATGTCGCGCAGATGCGGGTAGGTCTCCCCGATTGCGCTGCGCAGGGCGGAGTCGAGCGCGTTGACCGGCCCGTTGCCCTCGGCGGTACGCACGTAGCGCTCGCCCCCGACCCAGATCTTAATCGTCGCCTCGGTGGAGACCGAGCCTGCGGTGCTCGGCCGGGTGAGAGCCTCGGTGCGGTGCTCGCCGGATGAAGGGGCCCGGTGCTCGACCGATCGGCGATCGGGCTGCGCTCCCCCCCGATCCGGCTGCGCTCCTCCCGCGGCGATCGGCCTGCGCTCCTCGGCTGAGGGCGTGCCGGCTTGACGCTTCTCGACGATCACCCGCCAGGACTCGAGCCGGAACAGCGGCTCGTAGGCGCCCGTCTCGCGGCGGATCAGCAGGTCGAGCGATCCATCGGCGGCCTCGAGCTGGTACCCGCGGTGCTCGAGCTCCTTGACGCGGGCGACGATGCGGGTAGCCGTGGCGTCGTCGATCTGCATCCCGCGCTCGCCGGCGCGGGCCTGCACGGTCCCACGCCCGGCGAGCTCGGACACCAGCACGCGGCGCCCGGCACCGACCAGTGCCGGGTCGACGTGCTCGAAGGTGCGCGCATCGCGCGCGACCCCGGCGACGTGCAAGCCGCCCGTGTGGGCGAAGGGGTTGGCGCCGACGTAGGGCTGGTCGGGGTGCGGTGCCACATTGCACAGCTCATCGACCAGGTGCGCGGTCTCGGTCAAGCGGGCGAGGCGCTCTTCCGCCACGCACTCGAAGCCGAGCTTGAGCTGGGTGTCGGCAAGGATCGTGGCGAGGTTGGCGTTCCCGCAGCGCTCGCCGTAGCCGTTCATCGTGCCCTGGACCAGGCGCGCGCCGGCCTCGACCGCGACGAGCGAGTTGGCGACGCCGCAGCCCGCGTCGTCGTGGGTGTGGATCCCGATTCCAACCTGGCCGCCGAGTTGCGCGACGACTTCCGCGACCGCGTCGGCGAGCGTGGTCGGCAGCGTCGCGCCGTTGGTGTCACACAGGGTGAGGTTCTCAGCGCCGGCCTCGGCGGCCGCGCGCAGGCATCTGAGCGCGTAGGCCGGGTCCTCGGCGTGGGCGTCGAAGAAGTGCTCGGCGTCGTAGATCACGCGCTTGCCCTGCGCGCACAGGAACGCGACCGACTCGGCGATCATGCGCAGGTTCTCCTCGGGATCGACCCTCGTCACCTTCTCCAGGTGCAGTGACCATGTCTTGCCGACCAGCGTGCAGACCGGGGCGAAACAGTCGGCTAGCAGGCGAAGCGCCGGGTCGGCCGCCACCGCGAGGTCGCGACGGCGGGTCATGCCAAAGGCCGCGATCTCGGCGTGCTGGAAGTGCTCGTCGGCGAGCAGCTCGAAGAGCGCCTCCTCCTTGGGGTTGGAGGACGGGAAGCCGGCCTCGACGAAGTGGATGCCGAGGTCGTCGAGGGCGTGCGCCACGCGTACCTTCTCGTCGGCGGAGAGCGACATGCCCTCGCCCTGCATGCCGTCGCGCAGCGTGGTGTCGTAGAGGGAGACCGTGTCGGCCATCGGGAACGCCTTTCTACAGAGATTCGAGACGAGCGTGCGGGCGCCTGCGCGAGGAGCTGGACGGTGCGGTGCTCGCCGGATGAAGGGGTCCGGTGCTCGCCCGATCGGCGATCGGGCTGCGCTCCTCCCCGATCCGGCTGCGCTCCTACCGTCAGCGCTACGCGGACGCGCGGATAATTCGCTCAAGCGTGGCGATCACGCCTTCGATGCTACAGGGACGACATCGAGCCATTTGGCGTAGCGCTCGTCGCGGCCATGCAGCGCGTCGTCGTAGACCGCTCCGATCTCACGCGTGAGCGGGCCCGGCGGGCCGATCTCGATGTCGTCGATCTCCCGCATCGGGACGAGCTCAGCGGCAGTGCCGACGAGGAAGACCTCATCGGCGAGCACAAGCTCGCTGCGCGCGACGTCGCGCTCGATCACCGTGTGGCCGAGCTCGGACGCGATCTCGATCACGGACTTGCGGCTGATGCCGTCGAGGATGCTCGCCGTCTGGGGCGGGGTCGTGATCACGCCCTCCTTGACCACGAAGACGTTCTCGCCGCTGCCCTCGCAGACGTTGCCCTTGTCGTCGAGCAGGATTGCCTCGTCGTAGCCGCCACGCTTGGACTCGATCTTCGCGAGCACCGAGTTCAGGTACTGACCGCCGGCCTTGGCGTGCGGGATCAGCGAGTCGGGCGAGATCCGGCGCCAGGAACTGACCTTGGCGCGGATGCCGTTGCGCTTGCCCTCGTCGCCGAGATAGGCCCCCCACTCCCACACGGCGATCATCACCTGCACCGGGTTGTCCTCGGGATCGAGGCCCATCGGGCCGTGACCGCGGAAGACAAGCGGGCGGATGTAGCAGCTGCGCAAGCCGTTGCGGGTGATCAGCTCGTGGGTGGCCTCGCGCAGCTGCTCCTTGGAGAAGGTCAGGTCCATGTAGTAGAGCTTGGCCGAGGCCTCGAGGCGGTCGAGGTGATCGTGGAGGCGGAAGACGGCCGGGCCGCGCTGGGTGTCGTAGGCGCGGACGCCCTCGAAGACGCTCGTGCCGTAGTGCATCGCGTGCGTGAGCACGTGGACCTTGGCGTCCTCCCAGGCGACGAGCTCGCCGTCCATCCAGATGAGATCCGCTGTGCTCACGATCACGCCCCCTTCAGAGGTTCGAAAGGACCGCCCGGGTGGCGTCCTCGGTGCTCGCCGAGCCGCCGAGGTCGGCCGTGCGCAGGCCGTCCGCGAGGGCGCAGTCGATCGCCGATTCTACGCCAGCGGCGGCATCCTCTCGACCGAGCCCGTGCCGCAACATCAGCGCGACCGATCCGAACATCGCCAGCGGGTTGGCCGCGCCCGTGCCCGCGATGTCGGGCGCCGACCCGTGGACGGGCTCGAACAGCCCTGGGCCGCCCTCGCCCAGCGAGGCGCTGGGCAGGAGGCCGAGCGAGCCCGTGAGCATCGCGGCCTCGTCGCTGAGGATGTCGCCAAACAGGTTCTCGGTGACGATCACGTCGAAGTCGGAGGGACGCGAGACCAGTTGCATCGCTGCGTTGTCGACGAGCAGGTGGTCGAGCGCGACGCAGGGGAACTCGTCGGCGCCGACGCGGGTGACGGTCTCGCGCCACAGGCGTGAGGTCTCGAGCACGTTGGCCTTGTCGACGCTCGTGACCCGGCCACGCCCCGAGCGGAAGGCGACGCGCGCGATCCGCTCGACCTCGCCGACGGTGTAGGCGCAGTCGTCGTGCGCGCGGTCGCGGTCGCGGCCGGAGTCTCCGAAGTAGATCCCGCCGGTGAGCTCGCGGACCACCAGCAGGTCGGTGCCCTCGATGCGCTCGCGCTTGAGCGGGCTGGCGTCGAGCAGCGCCGGGCTCGGGCGGACTGGGCGCAGGTTGGCGAACAGGCCGAGCTCCTTGCGGATGCCGAGCAGGCCCTGCTCGGGCCGCGCCGCGGAGGGGTCGCGGGCGACGGCCGCGTCCCAGGTCGGCCCGCCGACCGCGGCCAGCAGCACGGCGTCGGCGCTAGCGCACGCCCCGACGACCTCGTCTGTGAGCGCGGTTCCG
This sequence comes from Thermoleophilaceae bacterium, assembly GCA_050999535.1. Classification (GTDB taxonomy): domain Bacteria; phylum Actinomycetota; class Thermoleophilia; order Solirubrobacterales; family Thermoleophilaceae; genus JAAYBF01. The sequence continues at coordinate 694 of JBPCPD010000127.1, read as the reverse complement.
TGGGCGTCGATCGAGGCGCCGCCGATCAGGTGCTCCTCGAGCTCGAACTCGCCGATCTCGGCGAGCAGCCGCGCGGCCGCGGCCATGATCTCGGGGCCGATCCCGTCGCCGGGGAGGATGGCGATGCGTGGGGCCATGCGCGGGGGGAGCCTAGTCCGAAAGACGGCGGCGCCCCGGAGGGCGCCGCCGTGGTGCTTCGAATGCCCGTGGGTGCGCGCCGGCGCTCAGCCGCCCGCGCCGGAGAGGATCGCGCCGACGAGGTCCGGCTGAACGGCTCGGTGCCGTTCTGGAGCGTCACGCTCCCGAAGCCGTGGGACTGCGCGTAGGCAAGCTCGCGGCTGAGGTCCGCGACGCCGTTTCCGCCGGCCAGCGAAGCGAGCTGCAGCGTGAACTATGCGCTGTCGGTACGCCTCGCGGCGATGTTCAGCCGCCGGTAGTCGAGTGTCAAGGGATCGCCGCAGGCCTCGACGACGTCTCGCGCGAATCGCTCTCGCAGACCCCCGGGAAGCACCTCGAGATGGTGGCCGAGGCACACCGTGGTCACGTACTCCAGCGGCCGATCGGGCACGACGGTGCGCTGCTCGAGGCCACAGTCGACCGCCTCGAAGCCCGCTTTGCGCAGGGCGCCCTCGGTCTCGGGTGAAACCCGGGAGGCTCCCGGTCCCCGCTGACCAGCGAGGCGTCCGTGGTTCTG
>JBPCPD010000075.1:0-4994 GCA_050999535.1 Thermoleophilaceae bacterium | reverse complement strand
CGGCGCCCGAGCCCGCGACATGCAGCGCGAACGTGCGCGTCCCGGAGCCCCCCGGCAGCTGACCGGACCCCGGGGCATCCTCGAAGCGAGCACCGACGAGCTCCACGGAGGCGCCTTCGTTCTCGAGTTCCCACCGGTACCACGTCGACGGCGTCTCGGGGAGGACGACGTCGACGAGGCCTCCGGGGGCGCTCAGTTCAGAAGGAGGCTCTTCACGGGTCATGAGCTCAGCAGGCAGGTACCCCCGCGACCGGCGGCAGTCGCGGGGCCATCACCCGGTCGCCGGCTCAGGGATACCAGAAGTTGTCCTGGATCGACCCGTTCGCGCCGACCCACCACAGCTCCATGCTGTTCGGGATCCGCGACGCCGCCGAGATCCCCGCCGTCAGCGAGGCGCTGCCGGCGGGCGCGAGCTCGAAGCGGTTCCACTGCCCGCCGTCGTACCAGTAGTTGTCCTGGATCGACCCGTCGGCGCCAACCCACCACAGCTCCATGCTGTTGGGGATCCGTGTCACTGCCGCGATGCCGCTGTCGGTGGAGGCGCTGCCGCCGGGCGCGAGCTCGTACCGGGCCCACTGGGCGCCGTCGTACCAGAACGCCGCCTGGATCGACCCGTCCGCGCCGACCCACCACAGCTCCATGCTGTTCGGGATCCGCGACACCGCCGCGATCGCCGCGGTCGGCGACGCGCTGCCCGCCGGCGCGAGCTCGAAGCGGTTCCACTGCCCGCCCTCGTACCAGTAGTTGTCCTGGATCGACCCGTCGGCGCCGACCCACCACAGCTCCATGCCGTTCGGGATCCGCGACACTGCCGCGATCCCGCCGCTCACCGACGCGCTGCCGTCGGACGCGAGTTGGAAGCCGCGCCAGCCGCCCGGAACCTGGATCCCGTCGACCCCGAACATGGGGAAGCGGTTGACCGAGCCGTTCGGGTCACGGTCGGTGCTCGTCTCGTCGATGCCGCCCTCGCCGTAGCCGATGCGGAAGAAGCCGCTGTCCCCCCACGTGGGGCTCCAGGAGTTCTTGGCGATCCAGCACTGGTCGGTGTCCGAGTACCCGATGACCTCGACGCAGTGGTAGCCGGCGTGGGCGCCGGTGACGTGGCGGTAGACGCCGGTGGCGTAGGCGAAGAAGTCGTCGTAGACGTGCAGGACGGCGCACACCGGTCCACGCGTCGCGAGCCACTGCTTGCGCTCCGCCACAGTCGTGAGCGTCGCGTAGGCGGACGGGCGATAGAGGCGGTCATCCCGGTGCGGGCTGAGCTTGCAGCTCGGCGCGCCGGAGGCGTCGAAGGCGCTCGCGTAGGGGAACAGGTCCTCGAGCGGCACACCGCGGTTCTTCGCCTCGTCGAGCGCGGCGGACGGCCACCAGCCGCCACAGCCGGCACCGTGAGCCGAGCAGAAGTGCAGATCGGCCTCACTCAGGTCAACCGTCTCCCCCGTCGCGATCGAGACGGCCGACTCCATCGACGCCGCGGTGCAGAAGGACACGCAGGACCCGCAGCGGCCCTGGTCCTTCACCGGCGACACGTGGTTGCGGCCACCGACGTCGCGCCAGTCGATCTGCGTCGGCAGCCCGACCAGGATCGAGGCGGCGCGCGGGCTGAACGTGATGGCGGCCAGCGCCTGACGGTCGATGGTCACGCCGAGGAGCTGCCTCCGGGCGCCGTCGTCGAGCTCCATCAGGTCGTTCGGGCTCGCCGTCCACTTGGCGGATGTGGTGGTGAGCAGGTTCCCCAGCTCACCGATGTCGGGCACGGGCACGGGCTCTACCTCTCGTCGCGGTTGGTACTGCGCACCGGCATGGCCTCAGCGGTGGTCAGCGTGCGGCTGACGAGGGTCCTGGGGCACGGGCCGATCATCACCGCCGCATTCCGGCTTCGCCAGGGGGACCTTCCCCCGGATTTGGATCGGGATATGGGAAGCTCCTGACACCGATGGCGGCCGAGCCCGAACTGCTGGAGCGAGGCAGTGCCCTCGAGGAGCTGGCCGACGCCCTCACCGGGGGATGCGACGGACGTGGTGGCGCGCTGCTCATCGAAGGTCCGGCGGGCATCGGCAAGACCTCCCTACTGACCAGCGCCCGAGCCCGCGCCGAGGCGACCGGGATGCAGGTGCTCGCGGCGCGCGGCGGCGAGCTGGAGTCCGACTTCGCGTTCGGCGTGGTCCACCAGCTCTTCGAGGCGTCGGTGACGGCGGCCGCCGAGGCGGAGCGCGAAGCGCTGCTGGGGGGCGCCGCCAGCCTGGCGGCACCGCTCCTGGCGCCCGGAGGCTCCGGCCCCGATACCCCGACTGGGCGAGACCCCGCATGGGCCGTCATGCACGGCCTCTATTGGCTGGCCGCCAATCTCGCCACGCGGGCACCGGTGATGGTCGCGGTGGACGACGCCCACTGGGTAGACGGGGCTTCGCTGAAGTGGCTCGCCTACCTCGCGGCGCGACTCGATGGCCTGCGCATCACGCTGGTGCTCACGGTCCGGACGGGCGAGCCGCCGCGTGCCGAGCTGACGACGCTCGTCCGCGACCCGGAGGTCCACCGTCTGTCGCTGGCCCCCCTCAGCCGGCATGCCACTGACCGGATCATGTGCGGGGCGCTCGACGACCCGGCCGAGGAGTTCTGCGCGGCATGCCACGCCGTGACCGGCGGCAACCCGTTCCTGTTCAAGGAGCTGCTCAAGGCGCTGGCCGACGCGGACGTCGCCCCGACCGGGGCGGCGGCCCCGCGCGTCCACGAGCTGGGGCCCAAGTCGATCTCCGAGGCCGTGGTCGCCCGGCTCGACCGGCTTCCCGCCGCCGCCCACGCGCTCGCCCGGGCGGCCGCGGTACTGGGCACCAGAGCACCGCTGCGACACGCCGCTGCGCTCGCGGGCCTCGACGAGTCCTCGGCGTCCGCGGCCGCGGATGCCCTCGCCGCCGTGGAGATCCTCGACGGTCGCCCGCTGGAGTTCGTCCACCCGGTGGTCCGAGCCGCGATCTACTCAGATCTGCCGGCCGCCAACCGGGCACTCAGGCACCGGCGCGCCGCCCGCCTGCTGGCCGACGAGGGCGCCGATCCGCTGAAGGTGGGCGCCCACCTGCTCGCGTCCGAGCCGGCCGCCGACCCCGAGGTCGTCGAGCTGCTCCGGCGCGCCGCTCGGGAGGCGCTCGCTCGCGCCGCCCCCGAGAGCGCCGTCGTGTTCCTGCGCCGCGCACTGAGCGAGCCCGTCGGTCGGGACGCGCGGGCGGACCTGTTGGGCGAGCTCGGCCGCAGCGAGCTGCTGGCGCGCGACCCGGCAGCGATCCAGCACCTTGTCGAGGCGGTCGAGCTCAGCAGCGACGCGGAGCAGCGTCTCGCCCTGACCTTCTCGCTCGCCGAGGTCCTCTACTTCGCCGGGCGCATGCGCGAGGCCCACGCGCTGGTGACGCGGGCGATCGACGAGCTCAGCGACCCCGACGACGCGCTCCTCGTGGGCCTGGAGACGACGCGCGCCTACATGGGATGGGGCTGGAGCGATCCCCACCATTCCTTCCAGACGCGCGACCGCCTGCCGCGGCTGCGCGCGCTGGCCGGGCGCAGTGGGCCCGCAGGCCGCTCGCTCTTGATCTACGTCGCCGTCAAGCTCACTGCCGGGGGAGAGACGCCCGCCGAGGCAGTCACTCTCGTCAGGCGTGGATTGGACGGCGGACGCTTCGTCGAGGACGAGACGGCGGATGCGATGGGTGCCGTTCCCGCCGGGGCGATCCTCGCGTTCCACGACCAGCTTGCGGAAGCTGAGCGCCACGTCGAGCACATGCTCGACGACGGCCACCGCCGCGGGTCGATCATGGGCTACGTAGGCGGCTTGGCGTGGCGGGCGTTCACTGCCCTGCGCCGGGGATCGATCGCGGCCGCCGAGACCGATGCCCGCCGCGCGCTCGAGCTGATCGAGGAGCACGAGCTGCACTTCGCCCTGCCCTTCGCCCTCGAGTTCCTCGTCGAGGCCCTGCTCGAACGCGGACAGTTCGGAGACTGCGCGACGGCGCTGGGCAGGATCGCGCTCGAGCCACTCGCCGAAACGCTTCCCGGCGCCTACGTGCTCGAGGCCCGCGGCCGGCTCTGCATCGCCGAGGGCCGGCCCCACGACGCGGTCCCGTACCTGCGCCGGGCCGGCGAGACCCTGCAGGCGGTCGGCATCGAGAATCCCAACGTGATGGCGTGGCGCTCGACCCTGGCGCTCGCGCTGCCCGCGGACGCCGCGCAGGAGAGCGGTGAGCTCGTGGAAGCCGAGCTCGACCGGGCGCAGCGTGCCCGACAGGCACGCGGACTGGGGGTGGCGATGCGCGCGCGGGGCCTGCTCACGGGCGGAGATGCGGGCATCTCGTTGCTCGAGGACGCCGCGGACATCCTCACCGAATGCCCCTCGGCCCTGGAGCAGGCCCTCGCTCTGACCGAGCTGGGTGCCGCGCTGCGGCGCGCGAACCGCCGGGCCGACGCGCGCGAGCCGCTGCGCTGCGCGGCGGAGCTGGCTCACCGCTGCGGGGCCAGCGTGCTGGCCCGACGCGCCCACGACGAGCTGCAGGCCAGCGGTGCGCGCCCGCGCAGCCTCCTCCGCAGCGGTACCGCGGCGCTGACGCCGACCGAGCGGCGCATCTCGTCCATGGCCGCGGAAGGGCTCTCCAACCCGGAGATCGCCCAAGCCCTGTTCGTGGCGCGCAAGACGGTGGAGAACCACCTGAGCAACGCCTACCGCAAGCTCGACATCCGCTCGCGTGGCGAGCTGTCCCGCGTCCTTTCCCACGCCGTGGCATAGCGGCCTACGCCCGGCGTCGAGTCCCGGGTCGATCGCCGTCCCCACCCACCGGCTACCGGCGCAGCGCGGTGCTCGCGGCCGCGTCGAGGCAGGCCGCGAGGCGGGCGGCGAGGCTCGGCCACGCGTAGCGCGCGAGCGCGACGGCACGTGCGTTCTCCCCCCGCCGCGCGCGCTCGACCGGGTCGCCCGTGGCCTGGGCGAGGGCCGCGGCGAGGGCGGCCTCGTC
>JBPCPD010000073.1:0-3971 GCA_050999535.1 Thermoleophilaceae bacterium | reverse complement strand
TGCTGTATGACAATGCTCAGCTTCCGCGTGGAGGACGGCGAGGCCGCCGAGGCGCAGCGCTGGGCCGAGGCGCTCGGGGTAGATCGCTCCGAGCTGCTGCGCGTGGCCCTGCATCGCCATCTGGTTGCCCTGCGCAGCGAGATCGACGCCGCGAGCTGGGAGCGGTCGCCCCCCACCGAGGACGAGCTCTCGCTCACCAAGATCGCCGATTGGGGCCCCGCCGAGGAGTGGACCGATTGGGACGATGCGGCGCGGTGAGGTCTGGTTCCCCACCACCCTGGTTCTCGACCGCCCGGTGCTGGTGCTCACGCGCGATCCGGTCGCTGACCGCATCGGGTCGATCGTGGTGGCTGCGCTCACCCGCACGCGGCGCGACCTGGTCTCCGAGATGCAGCTCAGCGCGGCACGAGACGGCGTGCCGACCGATTGCATCGTGAACTTCGACAACGTGCACACCGTCCCCCGGAGCGCATTCCGGCGCCGCGTCGCGTCGCTGCCGGCGCCGCGCATGGCCGAGGCCTGCCGCGCCTTCCGCGACGCCGTCGGCTGTTGACACAACGCTGCCGCGCGGGACCGCGGCGCCGGCCCCGCGACCGACGCACCGCCGCAGCGCCGTCGCCGTGCGCGGCCATGCGTCCTACGCAACGACCGGCAGCTCGTGCCGCGCGCGGATCTCGTACAGCGTCGTGCGCTCAGCGGCAGGGCGACCGGCGCGATGCGCAGCGCCGATCAAGTCCTCCGGCTCGAGACGCACTCCGTGCCGGCTGCCGGCAAGGCGGCTGATCGACTCCTCCATCAGCGTGCCGCCGAGGTCGTTGACCCCCCAGCGCAGCGCCTCGGTCGCGGCGTCCAACCCCATCTTCACCCACGACGCCTGCAGCGAGGGCACGGTGCGCCCGAGCGCGAGCCGGAACGCGGCCGTGTGCGCGAGGTTCTCCTCGGCCGAGATCTCCTCGATCCCGTGCGTGCGCCCGAGCAGCGTGTGGTGCGGGATGAAGCTCAGCGGCACGAACTCGGTGATGCCCCCGGTGCGCTCCTGGACCGAGCGCACGACGCGCATGTGCTCGGCGAGCTCCCACGGCTCCTCGACGTGGCCGAACATCACCGTCGCGGTCGAGCGCAGGCCCGCCACGTGGCTTGCCTCGATGATCTCGACCCAGCGCGCGACCGGCAGCTTGTTCGGCGATATCCGCTGGCGCACGCCGTCGTGCAGGACCTCGGCGGCGGTCCCGGGCGTCGAGCCCAGGCCGGCGTCGCGCAGGCGCGCGAAGACCTCGGCCGGCGCCATGTCCGAGACATCGCACATGTGGGCGATCTCCATCGGCGAGTAGGCGTGCAGGTGGATGCCGGGCGCCGTATCGCGCGCGAGCCGCAGCCAGAACAGGTAGTCCTCGAGCCCCCAGGCGGGGTGGATGCCCGACTGCATGCAGATCTCGCTCGCGCCGTAGGCGACCGCACCCTCGACGCGACGCACGAACTCGTCGCGGTCGTGCTCGTAGGCGTCGGGCGAGCGCCTGCCCTGGCCGAAGCCGCAGAACGCGCAGCCGACGACGCAGACGTTGGAGACGTTGATGTTGCGGTTGACGACGTAGGTGACCCTCTCGCCCATCAGCTCGGCGCGCAGCTCGTCGGCGGCGGCGCGCATGTCCTCGATCGCCTCGGGGCGGCGCTCGGCGAACAGCGCGGTCAGCTCCTCCTCGCTCAGCGTGGCGCCATCGCGGGCGCGCGCGATCGCGCCGGGCGCCAGCTCGCGCCGGATTGGCCGATCGCTGCGCCGGCCCGACCCGCGGCGCGGGATGAAGCTCCAGTAGGACGTCTTGATGACGTCGAGCACGCCCTGCTCGAGCCACCGCGCGTCCATGTACTGCGGGTAGACGCACAGCCGCTCGGCGAGCGCGTGGCCCTCGGCCTTGAGGCGCTTGCGCATGATGTGCGGGCTCGGGAACGGGTGCTCGGGCGAGATGTGGTCGCCGTTGGCGGACAGGCCGCCGAGGTCGGTGGCACCTTCCTCGACCAGCGCCAGCCACCAGTCGGAGAGGTTGGGCGGGATCTGGACGCCGACGTCGGGCATCAGCTCGCGCGCCGCGCGCACCAGCGCGCGCATGTCGTCGAGCGTGATCGGGCTCGCCCACGCGGGCATGGCCGCCGGCTCGCCGTGGGTGCCCTCGCGCTGGGCGCCGTCGGCGATCTGCGCCGGCTCGGCGCCGTAGTAGCGCGGGTGCGCGACGAAGTTCTGCAGGATCACCTCCTGCAGGTGGCCGTGCTCGGCGTGGACCTCTGCCAGCGCGCGCAGCGCCTCGATCCGCTGCTGCGCCGTCTCGCCGATGCCGACGAGGATGCCGCTCGTGAACGGGATCGCCAGCTCGCCGGCGGCGCGAATCGTCTCAAGCCGGCGCTGCGGCTGCTTGGTGGGCGACCCCTGGTGGACGATCAGGTCGGGCACGATCGACTCGAGCATCAGCCCCTGCGAGGCGGTCACCTCGCGCAGCCGGGCGAGGTCGTCACGCGAGAGCACGCCGAGGTTGGTGTGGGGCAGCATCCCGCGCTCGAGCGCGCGCTCGCACGCCCAGGCGACGTAGGAGGTGAAGTCCTCGTGGCCGTAGGAACCCAGCCGCGCGGCGACCTCGCCGTTGACCTCAGGCGCCTCGCCGGTGAGCACCAGCAGCTCCTTGGCGCCGCGGCGCGACGCCTCGTCGAGCAGCCCCTCGACCTCGTCGGGCGCGTAGAGATGTGCGCGGTGGGTCGCGAAGGCGCAGTACCTGCAGTAGCACCGGCAGGTGCGTGAAAGCGAGAGCGTGAAGTTGCGCGAGAAGGTGACCCGGCGCATCCGACGCCGATTCTAGGGAGCGCCGCAGACCGCGGCTGGCGCGGTCAGCCCACGGGTCCGATGCCGCCCTCCCCCCGCCTGCCCGGCGCGATGTAGAGGTTGACGACGGCCGCGAGCACCGCGCCGATCACCGGGGCGAGCACGTAGGCGAGCAGGAAGTCGCCCGCGCCGCCGAACTCGCCGGAAACGAGCGCCGGACCGAACGCGCGCGCCGGGTTGAACGAGCCGCCGGTCAGCGGCCCGATCGCGATCAGCGCGAGGCCGAGTGCCGCGCCGATCGCGAGCCCCGCCCACTCGCGGGTAGCCCGTGGGTTGACAGCGACGCCGACGAACACGAACACGAGGAAGAAGGTCCCGAGGCCCTCGCCCAGCATGCCGAGCCCGACCGCGCCGTCGAGGCGCTCGCCGATCGCCGGGGCGCCGTAGTTGACGACCTCGGCCCCGGGGAAGTTCGACAGCAGCAGCCTCGTGACCAGCGCACCGACGAGCCCGCCGGCGAGCTGAGTGACTACGTAGATGGCCGCGTCGGGAACCGAGATCTGGCGCAGCGCGGTCAGCGCGACCGTGACGGCGGGGTTGAAGTGGGCGCCGGAGGCGACGGCGAGCGACTGGATCAGGATGAACAGCGCGAAGGTGTGGACGAGGCCGATCGCGGTGAAGTCGATGAACGGCGCGGGGTTCTGGGCCGTCGGCGCGACGACGAACAGTGACGCGGCGAGCGTGATGAACAGGACGAGAGCGAAGGTGCCGACGAACTCGGCGATGTAGGCGGATGGACCACGTTCCTGCACGGCTTGGCCTCCTCGGTCACGGCGCTGGACGGGCGCCAGTCTATGTTGCGGGGGTGCACCTCGGCCCTCTGCCACGTCCGTTCGCCGCCGGCCTCGCGCTCGCGGCGGCGGTGCTCGCGCTCTCCGGCTGCGGCGGGGACGCGGGTGCCGGCGGCGATCGCGAGCTCACGCTCGCGCTCGACTTCCAGCCCAACGCCGTCCACGCCGGCATCTTCACCGCGACCGAGCAGCAGCTCGACCGCGAGCGCGACGTGGCACTGACCGTGCGCACGCCCTCGTCGTCGACCGATTCGCTGAAGCTGCTCGCGACCGAGCGGGCCGACCTCGCGATCGTCGACATCCACGACCTCGGC
>JBPCPD010000223.1:0-5536 GCA_050999535.1 Thermoleophilaceae bacterium | reverse complement strand
CCCGATCGCCGACCTGACCCGCGCCGCGCGCGAGGCAGCGCGCACCCGCAACCCGGCCAAGAGCCTCCCCCAACCCGGGGCCGACGACGAGGTCGCCGAACTCGCGGGGACGCTGGAGCGGATGCTGCGCGAGCTCGACGCCGCCCGCGGCGAGACCCAGGCGGCGCTCGAGCGCCAACGAGAGTTCGTCGCCGACGCCTCGCACGAGCTGCGCACGCCGCTGACGAGCATCCTCGCCAACCTCGAGCTGCTCGAGGAGGACCTCGGGCGCTCGCGCGGGCCGAGCGACCGCGGTGCCGCCGCCGAGGCCGCCGGGTCGGCCCTGCGCTCCTCGCGCCGGATGCGCCGGCTGGTCGGCGACCTGCTGCTGCTCGCGCGCGCCGACGCCGGGCGTCGGTCCCCGCGCCGCCCGGTCGACCTGGCCGCGGTGGTGCGCGACGCCGCCGTCGAGGTCGGGCCGCTGGCCGGCGGGCATCCGATCAGCCTCGACCTGCCCGCCGCGGCCGCCGCGGTGGAGGGAGTGCCCGACGACCTTCACCGCCTCGTGCTCAACCTGCTCGAGAACGCGCTGCTGCACACACCCGCCGGCACGCCGGTCGTGGCCTCGGTGCGCGGATCCGGCGAGCAGGTGCGCCTCGAGGTGGCCGACCGCGGGCCGGGCGTCGCGCCGGAGTTGCGAGAGCGGGTCTTCGAGCGCTTCGCCCACTCGGGCTCCACCCACGGCGGCGCCCGCTCCGGGGCCGGCAACGTCCACGGGGGCAGCGGCCTCGGGCTGGCGATCGTCCGGGCGGTCGTCGAGGCCCACGGCGGGACGGTGACGATCGACGAGGCCGAGGGCGGCGGTGCGCTGCTGGTGGTCGCGCTGCCCGCCTCCGCGGCCGGCCCGGCGGAGGGCGAGCAGTCATCACGCGCCGATGCCACGGCGGTGCCTGGCGACGCGGCCCCCCAGGCATAGCCCTACGCCGGCCGAAGCTTCGAGCCCGCGAGCTCAGACCTCGACGACGACCGGCAGGACCATCGGCCGGCGCTTGAGGCGCCGGTAGACGCACGCGGCCAGGTCGTCGTGCAGACGGCTCTGGAGCGCGTCGATCTCGTGCACGTCGTCCTTGGCGGCGCGGTCGAGCGAGGCCTCGACCTCGGCGCGCAGGTCCCCAATCAAGCCGTCATCGCCGGGCGCGGGCACGCCCCGGAAGATGATCTCGGGGTCGGCGACCGAGCTGCCGTCCTGCTCGGAGACCGTCGCGACGACGATGAAGATCCCGTCGGCGGAGAGCATGCGTCGGTCGCGCAGCGCGACGTTCTCGATGTCGCCGACGTTGACGCCGTCGACGAAGATCAGCCCGGCGCGCTCGGGCTTGCCGAAGCGCGCTCCCTTGGCGTCGATCTCCAGCGGCAGGCCGTTCTCGCCCGGGAACAGCGCCTCGGGGGCGATGCCGACCGCCTCGGCGAGCGCCATGTGCAGCCGGATGCGGCGATGGTCGCCGTGGGCGGGCATCACGTAGCGTGGCTTGAGGAGGTTCAGCATCAGCTTCAGCTCCTCGGCGTAGCCGTGCCCGGATGCGTGGATCGGCGCGTCCTTGGCGGTGATCACATCGGCGCCGAGGCGGAACAGACGGTCGACGGTCTCGTTGACGGCACGCTCGTTGCCCGGGATCGGCGTCGCGGAGAAGATCACCGTGTCGCCCTTGCGCAGGTCGACGTGCGGGTGCTCGCTGCCGGCCATCCGGCGCAGCGCCGACAGCGGCTCTCCCTGGCTGCCGGTCGAGACGATCACGAGCTTCTCGTCGGGGAGGTCCTCGATCTGCTTGGGCTCGACCAGGATTCCGTCGGGCACGGCGATGTGGCCGAGCTGGCGGCCGATGTTGACGTTCTTGCGCATCGAGCGCCCGACCAGCACGACCTTGCGCCCGAGCGCCGCCGCGGCGTCGACGACCTGCTGGACGCGATGGATGTTCGACGCGAAGCAGGTCACCACGATCCGGCCCCGGCAGCGCGCGAAAGTCTGCTCGAGGTGGGGGCCGACCGCCGACTCGGAGAGCGACCAGCCGGGTCGGTCGGCGTTGGTCGAGTCGCCGAAGAGCAGCAGCACGCCGTCGCGACCGAGCTCGGCCAGGCGCGCGACGTCGGCGGGGATCCGATCGACGGGCGTCTGGTCGAACTTGTAGTCGCCGGTGACCAGCGTCGTGCCGAGCTCGCAGGTCAGCGCGTAGGCGAACATGTCCGGGATCGAGTGCGCGAGCTTGATCGGCTCGATCGAGAACGGACCGGCGTCGATCTCGTCGCCCGGCTGGACCGCCTCGAGCGGGACGTCCTTGAGCTTGTGCTCGTCGAGCTTGGAGCGCACCATCGCGATCGTCAGCGGCCCCCCGTAGATCGGCGGCCAGTCCTCGATCTCGCGCAGCACGTAGGGCAGCGCGCCGACGTGGTCCTCGTGCCCGTGGGTGAGCACGATCGCCTCGATGTCCGCCGCGCGCTCGCGCAGGTACGCGAAGTCGGGCAGCACGAGATCGATGCCGAGCTGGTCGGGCGCCGGGAAGCGCAGCCCGGTGTCGACCACCACGATCTTGCCGCCGTACTCGACGACGGTCATGTTCTTGCCGATCTCGCCCAGGCCGCCGAGCGGCAGGATGCGCAGCGTGCCGCTCACCGCGATGCCCCCGCCGGCTCGAGCAGGTGCCGGGCCTCAAGCGCGGTCCTGATATGTGCGACCTCGTCCTCGGAGGCCTCGACCATCGGCAGCCGCACGCCGCCGACGTCGTGGCCGAGCAGCCCGAGCGCGGCCTTGACGGCCACCACCGGCGGCGCGACGGCCAGCGCCTCGAGGAGCGGCTCCAGCGAGCCGGCGATCTCGGCGCGGCGGCCGGGCTCGTCGATCATGCGCCGCACCTGCCCACTGGCGAGGTGCGAGGCGACCAGGATCCCGCCGGTCCCGCCCATGTCGAGTACCGGCGCGAGCATGTCGTCGTTGCCCGCGAGCAGATCGAGGCCCTCGATCGGCGTGCAGTCCTCGTAGCGCGCCTGCTTGACCGCCACGACGTTGTCGATCCGGGCGAGCTCTGCCAGCAGGTCGTTGGGGAGATCGATGACCGAGCGCGACGGGATGTTGTAGATGATGACCGGCAGGCCGGTCGCTCCCGCGGCCGCCTGGAAGTGCGCGACCAGCCCGCGGCGGTTGGGCTTGTTGTAGTACGGCGTGACGACCAGCACGGCGCCGACCCCGGTGTCCGCGGCTCGCTCGGTCAGCTCCACGGTGTGGCGCGTGTCGTTGGAGCCGGTGCCGGCGATGATCCGCTGCCCGCCGCAGACCTCGACGCCGACCTCCCACAGGCGCAGCTTCTCCTCGTCGTCCAGCGTCGAGCTCTCGCCGGTGGTCCCGGCGAGCACGAGGCCGTCGGAGCCGTGATCGAGCAGGTGGCGCATCAGCGCCGCCGCGCGGTCCTCCGACAGCGCGCCGGCGCCGTCGAAGGGCGTGACCATCGCCGTGAGAATGCCGCCGATGCTCATCGGCGCGGCACGCTGGGGCTCGCGGCGCTCACCCGATCGGCTTGAACGGGTCCGGAGAGGCGTTGACTCCGTCGCGCGGCGGTGGGGCCTGCACGGGCTCTGTGGCCTCGGCCGGATCGGCTGCCTCGGTCGGCTGGTCCTCGATCGGCTCCGCCGCCGCGGGCGGCTGCGGCTGGGCTACGCTCTGCGCGGTCGCCGGGTCGCTGGCCGGGTGCTCGCCCGCGGGTGCGCCGGGCTGCGCGGCCGGCGGGGCGTCGGCGATCGGGCGTCCGCTGGCGTCGTAGCGAACGGCGCCGGGCTGGCCCGGCTGGGACTTCGCCGCCTGGTTGGCGTTGAACTGCTGCTGGGTGTCTTCGATCTTCTGCTGAGCCTGCTCGGCCATCTGCTTGGCCTTGTCCAGGAATCCCATCTGCTTCCTCCTTCGTAGCTGTATCGCACCTTACCGGCCCGCGCGGCGGGCGCGGGCGCGAATGAGGCCGTGCATCGCTCCCGGGCCGGGGGCGCCAGGTGACACAATTGGACCTCAGATGAGCCCGAGCGAGTCCACCCAGCGCAGCGTCGCGCAGAAGCTCGGGGTCGCAGCCGAGGAGCGCGTCGAGATCGCCGGCGACGTCGGCCCCGGGCTGCGCGAAGGCGTCAAGAGCCTGCTCGGACGCGGCCTGGTGCGCGCCGGCCGGCTCGACGGGGCGATCGTGATGGTGAGCTCGCTCGGGCAGGCGCAGGAGACTCTGGTCCGCTACCGCCCCCGGCTCAACGACTCCGGCTACCTCTGGCTGCTCACTCGCAAGCGCGGCCACGAGGACTACCTCAACCAGATGACGATCGTGCCGAGCGCCAAGCGCGTCGGGCTGATCGACAATAAGACGTGCTCCGTCGACGAGGAGCGCTCGGGGATCCGCTTCGTGGTGCCCAGGGCGCTGCGGGGTGCCAACGGGGACGAGGCGTGAGCGGGCGTTCGTGGGCTAGAAGCGCTCGACCTCGGCCTTGTGACCGGGGGCGGAGGCGAGCCGTGCGTCAGTCGTGACGAGTGGCACGCCGAGCGCTTCGCTGAGCGCAACGAATGCGGCGTCGTAGGCCGTGACGTTGTCGCGCAGCTCCCACATCCGATCGACCAGCGCGACATGGGGGTAGCGGACGATCGGGAGATCGCCGAAGTCCGCCCGCGCGGCCTGCGCGCGATCCCCGGCCAGTTCGCCGCGGTGCACGAGGCGGCGCAGCGCATGGACGAGCTCGACATCGATCAGGTGCGGGGCGTGCAGGTCGCCGTCGGCGCCGAGCCTCTCCACCAGCGCCGCGTTCGGTTCCTCGGCCACAAGGGCGGCGAGCACCGCCGAGGTGTCCACGACGAGCACGCCTATCCACGGTCGCGGCTGGCGCGCACCGCCTCGACCACTTCCTCGGCACTCGCTCCGTCGCCGCGCAGTCCAGCTCGAGCGAGGACGTCGGCCACCGGGGGCCGCGCCGCGACCCTCACGATCTCCCCGCGCAGGTACTCCGACAGCGAAACGCCGGCCGCCGCTGCGCGGGTCCGCAGAGTCCGGTGGATGTCGTCGGGCACCTCGCGGATCTGGATCGTCTTCGCCATCGCAGGAGAGCCTACACCCAGGGCGCGTGTACTGCACGTACTGTGGGTGTAACCCAGTGCTGGAGCCGCTGACCCCGAAGAACTCGACCAGCCGCCGCATGCTAAGGTCTGCTCATATGGCCCTCGACCAGCGCCTTCAAGTCCTGATCGACGAGGAGCGCCTCGGTCGGCTTCGAGGTGAGTCGCAGCGGACGGGCGCACCGATCGGAGCGATCGTGCGAGACGCCATCGACGACCGCCTCGGGGGTGGCGAGGCCGCGCGCCGTGCGGCCGCTCACGCGCTCCTGGCAGAGCCGGTGCTCGAGGGACGCGAGCCCGATTGGGAGGTCGTCAAGGCCGAGATGCTCGACAGGTTCGGCGGCGTGGACCACCTCGATCCTTGAGGCGCTTCCTCTACGACACGAACGTGTTCGTCTACGCGCTCGGGCGAAAGCACCCGCTGCGCGA
>JBPCPD010000175.1:0-3536 GCA_050999535.1 Thermoleophilaceae bacterium | reverse complement strand
GCGGCGGCCTCGCGTGCGGGGGAATGCGCGGCCACCGGCGAAGCCTCTCACGTTGCCCGGCGTGGGATCGCTGCGCCTCGCCGGTGGTCGTCCAAGATCTCAGTCGCCCCGTATCAGCCAGAGTGAGCGTGCCAATGGGAAGACCCAAGGCTGCTGCTAGGATTTCAACTTACTAATCGTGAGTGACTTGGAGAGTGACATGACTGAGACCCTGCTTCTCGTTCCGGTCGACGACTCGGTCGTCTTCCCGACCATGACCGTGACCCTCGCGGTGGACGTCAAAGACGAGGAGCGCGTGCTCCTCGTCCCGCGCAAGGGCGAGGCCTTCGCGGGCGTCGGCACCGTCGCCGAGGTCTCCGAGCGCGTGCGCCTGCCCGGGGGCGGCCACGCGGTCGCGCTCAGCGGCCTGCACCGCGGGATCGCGGGCGCCGCGCACACGGGCACCTCGGGCGAGCTGCGCGTCGAGGTCACCGCGCACCCCGACGAGGTGCCCGTCGACGGCCGCACGCGTGACCTCGAGCGCGAGTACCGCGTTGTGGTCGAGGAGCTGCTCGATCTGCGTGGCGACGACGGTCGCGTCGCGGCCTTCCTGCGCTCGATCTCCGAGCCGGGCCCGCTGGCCGACACCTCCGGATACTCACCCGACATCTCATACGAGCACAAGGTCGAGCTGCTCGAGACGCTCGACGTGACCGAGCGCCTCGACAAGGCCCTCGCCCTGCAGCGCGAGCAGGTGACCGAGCTGCAGCTGCGCAAACGCATCCACGACGACGTCCAGTCGGGCGCGGAGAAGCAGCAGCGCGAGTACTTCCTGCGCAAGCAGATGGACTCGATCCGCAAGGAGCTCGACGAGGACGACGTCTCGGTCGTCGACGAGTACCGCACCAAGATCGAGCAGGCGGGCATGCCCGACGACGTGCGCGAGCACGCCGACAAGGAGCTCGGCCGCTTCGAGCGGATGGGCGAGCAGTCGGGCGAGAGCTCGATGATCCGCACCTACCTCGACTGGCTGATCGCCGTGCCGTGGGCGCAGCGCTCGG
Organism: Thermoleophilaceae bacterium; assembly: GCA_050999535.1. GTDB lineage: Bacteria > Actinomycetota > Thermoleophilia > Solirubrobacterales > Thermoleophilaceae > JAAYBF01. The sequence goes on along the minus strand of JBPCPD010000175.1, from coordinate 2,496 downwards.
ACGAGGTGCTCGACCCGATCGCCGCGCGCGCGGTGCTCGACGCCGACCACGCGGGCCTCGAGGACGTCAAGGACCGTATCGTCGAGCACATCGGCGTGATGAAGCTGCGCCGCGACCGCGGGATCGAGCTGGACAAGCGCTCCGGAGCGATCCTCACGCTGATCGGGCCTCCGGGCACCGGCAAGACCTCGATCGGCGAGTCGATCGCCCGTGCGACCGGGCGCGAGTTCGTACGCATGTCGCTCGGCGGCGTGCGCGACGAGGCCGAGATCCGCGGCCACCGGCGCACCTACATCGGGGCGCTGCCCGGGCGGCTGGTCCGGGCCCTGCGCGACGCCGGGACGATGAACCCGGTGATCATGCTCGACGAGGTCGACAAGGTCGGTGCCGACTGGCGCGGAGATCCGTCCTCGGCGCTGCTCGAGGTGCTCGACCCAGCCCAGAACCACAGCTTCCGCGACCACTACCTCGACGTGGAGCTGGACCTCTCGCAGGTGCTGTTCATCGCCACCGCCAACGTCGCCGACACGATCCCCGGCCCGCTGCTCGACCGCATGGAGGTCGTGCGCTTCGACGGCTACACCACCGAGGAGAAGGTCGCCATCGCCCGCGACTACCTGTGGAAGCGCCAGCGCGAGCGCAACGGGCTGCGCGAGGACGAGGTGGGGATCGGCGACGATGTCCTGCGCTCGGTGATCACCGACTACACGCGCGAGGCAGGCGTGCGCTCGCTCGAGCGCGAGCTCGGCACCGTGCTGCGCAAGACGGCGACGAGGATCGCCGGCGACGAGTCGATCGCGCCGGTGGCGGTCGGGCTCGACACCGTGCGCGACGCCCTCGGGAGGCAGAAGTTCTTCCAGGAGGCGGCCGAGCGCACGGCGGTTCCCGGGGTGGCCACCGGCCTCGCCTACACGGCGGTCGGCGGCGACGTGCTGTTCATCGAGGCGACCTCGATGCGCGGCGGCGGGGCCGAGGGCGGATCGCTGGTGCTCACCGGCCAGCTCGGCGACGTGATGAAGGAGTCGGCGCGCATCGCCCTCTCCTACGTGCGCGGCCACGCCGACCAGATCGGTGTGGACGAGGAGGCCTTCGACAGCAGGGAGTTCCACGTCCACGTCCCCGCGGGCGCGATCCCCAAGGACGGGCCAAGCGCAGGAGTCACGATGACCACGGCGCTCGCGTCGCTGCTCTCGGGACGCCCGGTGCGCCACACGGTCGCCATGACCGGGGAGGTGACCCTCCAGGGCCGGGTGCTGCCGATCGGCGGGCTCAAGACGAAGGTCCTGGCCGCCCACGCGGCGGGCCTGACCGACGTGCTCATCCCCGAGCGCAACCGCGGCGACATCGACGAGGTCCCCGAGGAGGTCCGCGAGCAGCTGACCTTCCACCCGGTGATGACCGTCGGCGAGGTCCTCGACCTCGCGCTCGAGCCGGCGCAGTCGCCCTCGCTGGCTTGACGCTCTTCGCCTCGAGCGCGTAGCGACGGCACGGCCGGCGGGGCTGCGAGCCCCGCCGGCCGCCCTTCGCGGCGGGCGCCCTTACCCCTCTTATGGCGTTCCGCCGTCGAATCTGCTTCACTGCGCCCTCGTAAATGAACCAGCCGAGTTCCCGCCGTCCTGAACGGCGGGGAACGGGGGACCCAATGGGCTTCGACTGCGGTCGGGGCCTCGGGGCGAATCGCCATCGGCGCACGGCGGGGACCAAGGTCTCGGCCGCGCACCCAGGCGTAGCGCACTTTCCAGCGCGAGCCCGTCAGCTCACCCCGTAGGCGCAAGGAAAGAGGAGCTGAAGCTCGTTGGAGTCGATTGCCGTTGTCCGGGGTTTGCGCTGGCGCGCGGTGGTACCCGCGCTGCTGGGCTGCCTGATCCTCGCCTGCACCGCGTCCAGCAGCGTCGCGCTCGCTGACGATCCGCGTCCGGAGGCCGGGGCCTCCGCCGCCTCGGTCACCGTCCGGATGGGCGACCGCGGGCCCGCCGTCAAGCGCATCCAGCGTCGCCTGGACCTCTCCGCCGACGGCGTCTTCGGCTCGCAGACCAAGCGCGCCGTGCGCCGCTTCCAGCGCCGCAAGGACCTGACCGCCGACGGCATCGTCGGGCCCCAGACCCGCCGCGCCCTGCGCCTGCGCCCCTTCAGCCGCGAGAGCGTCCGCTCCCCGGACCGCAGCGACGGCGGCGACGGCGGCTCGAGCGACGTCCCCGCGATCCTCCAGCGCATCGCCGAGTGCGAGTCCGGCGGCGACCCGACCGCCGTCTCCTCGAGCGGCCAGTACCGCGGCAAGTATCAGTTCTCACGCGAGACCTGGCGGCGCAACGGCGGCAGCGGCGACGATCCGGCCGCGGCCTCCGAGGCCGAGCAGGACCGCGTCGCCCTCAAGCTCTACCGCGCCGAGGGCACCGACCCGTGGCCGACCTGTGGCAGGCAGTAGGCGGGCCTTGAGGACGAGCACGCACAGCCGCCCGAGCGCCGTTCCGGGTCGCGGCGGGCGCCGGCTCGCGC
>JBPCPD010000166.1:0-4763 GCA_050999535.1 Thermoleophilaceae bacterium | reverse complement strand
CACTCGCGCAGCACCCGGCCGCTCGCAAGCCGCCGCGTCTTGCCGTACTCGAAGTCGCGCAGCAGCTCGGTCGGGTTGAAGCAGTTGGCGCGGTGATCGACTCGAGCGCCCTTGCGAAACGTCGGACCACTCGCCCCACCACCGTGGCCCATCGCGATCCCGTCGCTATGGCCTTCACCTGCCGCCCGGGCCCGCTGGTCGTGCACTTGCTGGTGGGGCACGGTCTCGTGCAGCAGGGGCAGAGCGGCCGTGGCGCCGGCGGCAGTGCCGATCAGCTTGCGTCGCGAGATCTTCTTGTCGCCAAACCTCATACTTCGTGCCGATTGGAAGTAGTCATACGGGTATCGTAACAGATATATTTGGTATCGCCAAGCGGCAACTTATGGCATGCCTAACTTGTCGTTTGGAGCGCCGTGCCTCTTTGGTCGCGGGCCGCGGTCCGTCCGCCTCCGAGTGTCCGTCGGGGCCCACTCCTCATCTCCGGGCGCCCCAGCCCCGCGGGCTGTCGGACAGCGCGACCTTGCCACGCGCCGATCGTCACACCCGACCCAGCGCCTGGCCGAGAGGAACAAGACTGCTGCCTACACCTACGGCCTGTATCTGCGGAGGCAGCTGCCCATCACGCGTGATTGCGGCGCGCGTGCACGACCAGCCATGCCGTCCCGCCGATCGCGACCGCCGCGGCGATCACCACGTCGGAGTGGCCCAGCGCCCCGGTCAGGTCGCGCCAGCGCGTTCCCAGCGCCCATCCTGCGCCGATCAGCGCCGCGTTCCACAGCGCCGATCCGGCCGCGGTGAGCGCGACGAACGTGACGACCGGCATCTCCGAGGCGCCCGCCGGCAGGGAGACCAGGCTGCGCACGCCGGGGACCATGCGCCCGAGGAAGACGACTTTGGCGCCGTGGGCGTCGAAGAAGTCATCGGCCCGGTCGAGCTTGGCGGGGGTGAGGCGCAACAGCCGCCCGTGGCGCAGCAGGACCGGCCTGCCGCCGTAGCGGCCGAGGCCGTAGAGCAGCAGCGCTCCGATCACCGAGCCCGCGGTCGAGGCGAGCAGCGCGGGGGCGAAGCCGAACGTGCCGGCGAAGACGAGGTAGCCCGCGAAGGGCAGGATCGCCTCCGAGGGGATCGGCGGGAAGAGGTTCTCCAGCAGGATCAGGCCCGCGAGGATCGGGATCCCGCCGCCGGAGCGCAGCAGCTCCTGCGCCCACTCGGTCATCGCGGCCTCGCCGTGGCCATCGCGGCGGACCGTAGTCGACGGCGCCTGGGCGCAGCGTTCAGCCGGGCGGCTCGACGCGCTCGCCCGGAAGCACGCAGGCGCGCGTGACGAGCGCCGCGCAGACGACGGCCGCGACCACCTGGACGCCTATCACCGTAAGCAGCACGATGAGCTGCACGCGGGCCGCCTCGACGGGGGATGCACCGCCGAGCACGAGGCCGACGAAGGTGCCGGGCAGCGTCACGAGCCCGACGTTCTTGGTCTGATCCAGAATGGGGATCAAGCCCGTCACCACGGCCCGCCGGTCGCAGTCCTGCAGCGCCGTGCGAGCCGGGACGCCGAGTGCGAGCCGCGCTTCGATCGCGGGCATGCTCTCGCCGACGTCCTCGAGCAGGCGTCGTCCAGTCAGCGAGGTCGCGGCCATCGCGCCGCCGATGAGGATGCCCGCGACGGGGATCAGCTCGCGCGGGGCGAGCTCGAAGGCGCCGGTGATCAGCAGGGGGGCAAGGCCGGTGCCGGCTCCGAGGACGATCGCGGCGCCCGCGATCATCACCGGGCGCCGGATGCCGCGCAGGCGATGGCCGGAGGTCAGCGCGGCGGCCGTGAGCATGACCGCGACGAAGCCCGCGGCCAGGCCGACATGCTCGAAGACCAATGTCACGAGCGCGCCGACTGCCGCGAGCTGGGCCGTCGCGCGTGTGGCGGTGATCGCCAGCTCGCGCTCGAGGCCCAACCCGCGGCGGTGGGAGATCGCCACGGCCAGCACGACGAGGCCGGCCGCGACGAGGACACCGGTCATCGCCCGCTCCCGGCGACGGCGGCTACGAGCCCCTGGGCCCGGACGCGCCCGCCCTCGAGGCGCACCGCGCGGGTGGCCACCCGGCGCACCTGCGCGACGTCGTGGGTGACCACCAGGACGGCGAGCCCGCGCGCGGCCAGGCGCAGCATCAGCACCTCGATCGCAGTCGCCGCGCGCGCGTCGAGGGACGCGGTCGGCTCGTCGAGCAGCAGCACCTCCGGCGCGTGTGTCAGCGCCCGTGCGATCGCGACGCGCGCGCGCTCGCCGCCGGAGAGCCGGTCGGCGGGACGGTGCAGGAAGTCGGCGTCCAGATCGGCCACCTCGAGCGCGGCGACCAGCTCCGCCTCGCGCGGCGCGTCGAGCCCGTAGGCCAAGTTCGCACGCACGTCGCCGGGCAACATCACCGGCGCCTGGGCGACGAGCGCCACGCGCCGGCGCAGCAGGCCGGCGTCGAGGCCGCGCACGTCGGCGCCATCGAGGCGCACGCTGCCCTCGGCGGGCTCGTCGAGGCGCACCAGGCAGCGCAGCAGGCTCGTCTTGCCGGCGCCCGACGGTCCGATCAGCGCCGTGACGGTGGCAGCCGGGATCTCGAGCGCGACGTCCTCGAGCACGACGCGCCGCGCGCGGATGGCGGACAGCCCGTGGACCGCGAGGATGGGCGCCTGCGGTGGCATGCGCCGACTCTATGCTCGCCCGACTGCGCGGCCGCCCAAGCGCGTCCGCCCGCCGCGTAGGATCGTTCCGTCCCAGCTCCGACGAAGGGAACCAACGATGGTCGAGGTCACCGTCCGCTACGGGCCGCCCGGCGACCCCGCCGCGTTCGAGGACCGCTAGTGGCCATCACGGTCCGCGAGGCGGTTCAAGCCGACGCCCAGGCGCTTGCCCAACTGCACGTCGCCACCTGGCAGGCGGCCTACCGGGGGATCCTGCCGGCCGAGCTGCTGGATGGCCTGTCGGTCGGCCTGCGCGAGGACTTCTGGCAGGGGCTGCTCGCGGGTGGCGGCGACGAGACGACGCTCACGCTCGTAGCCGAGGAGGACGCGGACGCGGTCGTCGGCTTCTGCTCGCTCGCGCTCCCGAGCCGGGACAAGGACGCGGGCGAGCGGACCGCCGAGGTGGCCGCGGCCTACGTCGACTCGACCCGCTGGGGCTCTGGCACGGGGCGGGTGCTGCTCGACGAGGCCTTCGAACGCCTGGGCGAGGGCGAGTGGGACGACGTGACCCTGTGGGTCTTCCTGCGCAACGCCCGCGGTCGAGCGTTCTTCGCGCGGTCCGGCTTCCGGCTCGACGGGGCTAAGTCCACCCACGAGCCCAGCGGCGCGACGACGGCGCGGATGAGCCTCGCGCTCGGCTCGCCCAGCACTTGACCTTCAGCGCAGCGCAGCGCGGGGTGGTGCGGGCACCCAAGCGCCGGGGCCGAATCGGGACGGGTGTGCGCCCGACCTCTGTCGGGTAGACCCCGGTCATGCGTGAGATCCTGCCGGGGCTGCACCACTGGACCACCGAGCACCCCAATCTCGGCCGACCGGTCAGCTCCCACTACCTGGCCGAGTCAGCGGCGCTGCTCGATCCCATGGTTCCCGACGAGGGGATGTCGGCCTCGGCGACCTTGCCCGCCCCCGGCACGTGATCCTGTCGTCTCGCCACCACGACCGCGATCACGCCAAGTTCGTCGAGGCCTTCGGTTGCTCGTTCCACGTCAACGAGAACGGCGTCGACGAGTACGAGGGCGAGGACGTGCAGTCCTACGCGATCGGGGACGAGCCGGTGCCTGGTGTCAGGGCAATCGCCAACGGCCCGATCGCGCCCGACGACACGGTGCTGCTGATCGATGGCGAAGGAGGCGCGCTCGCCTTAGCCGATTCGCTTGCCCACGAGGACGACGGCGAGCTGACCTTCATGCCCGACGGCCTGCTGGGAGAGCACCCGGGCAAGGTGAAGATCCGCATCGCCGCAGCGCTGCGCGAGCTGCTGGACCAGAGCTTCGACCACCTGCTCTTCGCCCACGGGGCCCCCGATCGTCGGCGGTGGCCGCGAAGCGCTCGAGCGCTTCGTCAGCGGGCAGGAAGGCGCCGGCTGAGCACCCGACGCACGTGATCGGGGTGGAAGTACGGCAGCCGATCGAGCGTCGACGCCGACCCGTGTGGTCGCAGCGCCGTGCCGACCAGCGGTAGAGTGAAGCACCCGCAGGTCGTGCTACGGTGTCGCACATGAAGGTCAGCGTCCGGGATCTGCGTAACCGCACCGGCCAGGTGGTTGCCGCGGTCGAAGCGGGGCAGATCGTGACGCTCACCGTGCATGGAGACGCGGTGGCCGACATCGTTCCTCACCGCCGCCGCAGCCGCTGGCTGCCGGGCGCCTGGCTGGTCGAGGAGCTGCAGACACGGGCCGCCGATCCAAGCCTCCGGGCCGAGCTGGACGACATCGTCGGGCAGACGATCGACGAACTGCCGTGACGAGCGGCCTGCTCGACACCTCGATCTTCATCGCGCGCGAGCAGGGGCGAGCGCTCGGTTCGCTGCCGGAGCGTGTCGCGGTCTCGGTCGTCACGGTCGGGGAGCTGGAGCTCGGTGTGCTCAGCGCGGCCCAGGGGGACCTGCGACAAAGGCGTGCGGAGACGCTCGACCTCGCCCGCGCCGCGGATCCGCTGCCGATCAGCGAGGCGGTGATGGGGGCCTTCGCCCGGCTCGTTCACGACTGCCGCACGAGCGGCGTACGGGTGCGGATTCTCGACGCGCTGATCGGAGC
>JBPCPD010000066.1:0-5239 GCA_050999535.1 Thermoleophilaceae bacterium | reverse complement strand
CTCGGCAAGCTCGCGCAGCACGAGCCGCGCAAGCGCCGGTGGCAGCCCGCGCAGCCCCGCAAGCTCGACCGCCGGGCCGCCGCCGAGGACCGCGAGCGCATCCGACGCCGTGGCGTCGAGGACCTCGGCCTCCTCACGCAGCGCCGCCGCGGTCTCGACGATCGCGCGCTCGGGCGCGGGGGCGACCGACCGCAGCGCCGGCAGGAGCCCCTCGCGCACGCGGGCGCGCGCGAAGCGGGGGTCGGCGTTGGAAGCATCCTCGCGCCACTGAAGGCCCCGCTCGGCGCAGTAGCGGCGAACCTCCTCGCGCGTGACGTCGAGCAGCGGCCGCACGAGCCGTCCGCGGCGCGGCTCCATGCCCAGCAGCGCGCGGCGCCCTGGCGATGTCGCGAGGCGGTAGAGCACCGTCTCCGCCTGGTCGGAGGCGGTGTGGCCGGCGGCGTAGTCGCCACGGGCGTGGCGCTCGGCAAGCAGGTAGCGCGCGTCGCGCGCGTTGGCCTGGAGGTTGCCGCTCGCCGGCAGCCAGGCGCGCTCGACGGTGAGCTCGACCCCCAGCTGCGCGCAGACCGCGCGGCAGTGCGCCTCGTCCTGGCCGGCCCCGTCGCGCAGGCCGTAGTTGACGTGCAGCGCGCTCACCTTCGCGCCAAGGCGAAGCGACACGTCGAGCAGGCAGATCGAGTCGGCGCCGCCGGAGAGCAGCACCAGCAGCGACTCGGCGGCGGCGATCAGGCCGCTCGTCCGGGCGGCCTCGAGCGCTCGCTCGGCGCCCGCGTGGGCGCCGTCGCCGGCGCTCATTCCGGCGAGGTCGCGCGGCAGATCTGCACCGGCTCGTCGAAGCCCTTGAGCTTGACCTGGCCGACGGCGTCGAAGGCCAGGTGCTTCGACTCGGCCACGCGCTCGACGACCGCGCCGCTGACGAGCACCTCGCCCCCGCGGGCGCGCGCGACCACGCGCGAGGCGAGGTTGACCTCGCGCCCGAAGTAGTCGCCGTCGCGGTAGGGCGTCGCGCCGAAGTGGATCCCGATGCGCGGCTCCGGGCGCTCGGTGAGCAGCTGCTGGAAGCCGACGGCCCAGTCGGTCAGGGCCTGCACGTCCTGCCCGACGATCATCACCTCGTCGCCGATCGTCTTGATCACGCGCGCGTCGTCGGGGAGCGTGTCGGTGACCACCGCGACGAAGCGCTCGACGGTGGAGAGTGCCTCCTCCTCACCCTCCTCCTCGGTGTAGCGCGTGTAGCCGGCGAGGTCGCAGAAGGCGATCGCGACGCGCAGGCGGCCGAGGTCGACCTGGTCGTCGAGCTCGATCTCCATGTGCCCGACCACATCCTGCTCGATGTAGTGCTGCAGGAAGCGCTGGTGGACGAAGTCCATCAGCGGCGAGGCGAGCGGGAGCACGTCGCGTGCGAGGTGCTCCATCTCCTCGGCCATCTGCAGGCCTGGCACCGCCTCGCGGATCAGCGGCTCGTGGACGTACATGTGAAACAGGCGCACCTCGGCGTCGGCGATCCGGGCCAGCGCCTGCCCGTATACGCGCCCGAGCTGCAGGAAGGCGCCCAGCGGCAGCCCCGAGGCGGGCACCGACGCAGCGTACTGGAGCGCCTGGACGTCCTCCTCGCTGAGGTTCTCGAGCGTCTGGGCGGGCAGGCCGAGGCTGGCCCAGAAGCGCTCGATCAACGCCGGCTCGAGGCCGGTCGCCTCGGCGGCCTCCTCGAGCGATCGGCCCTTGCCCTCCTCGGGGAACATGTCCTCGATGAATCCGAAGGCGAGCCGGCCCTCGCTCGTCGCGGTCTGGATCTCCTCGAGCGAGTGCCCGCGCTCGCGCAGCCGCCTGACGACGCGCGCCTGGGCCGCGGCGGAAGCGGTCCAGCCCTCGCTGGTGCGCCCCTTCATCGACGGGATCACCCCGCCGGAGGCCCAGCGGCGCAGCGTCGCCGGCGAGACACCCGTCCGCTCGGCCACTTCCTTGAGGGTGAGGGGGCTGTCGGTCACCGGGTGCTGACGCTACAACGGCGAAGCCCATGAGGACCCCGCCGTCGAGCGCGGGCGAAGCGGCCCGCTGCGGTGGGCCGGCGACGCGATCAGGCGCCTTGCGGAGATCTCCCCACTATTCGGCCCTCTAGTTCCTACGCGCCAGCTTGACGGTCGCGGCGGGCCATGTCAAGGGCCACAGGCTTCATCGGTCGCCACCTCGTCGAGGAGCTCCTGAAGCGCGACGGGACGATCCACGTGCTGGTGCGCGCGCACCTACGCCGCGACGTTTGGGACTACTGGGAGCGCAACCTCGATCCGGAGCTCTTCCGCGACCGCTCGCTGGCGACCGCCATCAAGGCCAAGCGCGTGCTGATCACCGGCGCCTCGAGCGGCATCGGGCTCGAGACGGCGATCAGCATCGGCGAGGCGGGCGGCGAGGTGCTGCTTGTCTCGCGCACGCGCGAGAAGCTGGAGGAGGTCATCGAGCAGGTGCGCGAGGCCGGCGACAGGGCCCACGTGCACCCGCCCTTCACGGCGGGATCGACGTCCTGATCAACAACGCGGGGCGGCGCGCGGTCTCGCGCAGCTATGACCGCTTCCACGACTACGAGCGCACCATGCAGCTGAACTACTTTGGGCAAGCCCGAGCTCGGCGACGGCAGCGAAGCGCCGGCGCAGGGCGACGAGGAGATGTCGACGGAGGCCGTGGCGATGGCCTACCTGCTGCGCGGCGTTCATTTTTAGTCCGGGGCACCGGCTGGCAGACGCGGATTTCGATGGCCGTGGGAAACGGTCACCACCGGAACAGGTCAAGTGGCGCGCGGGGGTTCCGGGGGCGCGAAGCGCCGGTGTCACACGAACGTTCCGCCGCGCTTGACGACGTTCTCCAGCACCGCGCGCTGGATGGTCTGGCGCACCTGCTCGGAGAGCTCGAGGACCAGGCCGCGGTCGTCCGCGCCCTCGGGGCCGTAGGACGCGGTCTCGATCGGCGCGCAGAACTCGATCCGCCAGCGCGAGGGCAGCGGAATCGCGCCCAGCGGGCCGAGCCAGGGAAACAGCGGGGTGAGCGGGAAGAAGGGCGCTCCCACCGCGCGCGCCAGCGTCCTCGACTCGCCCAGCTTGGGATAGATCTCCTCGCTGCCGACCACCGCGACGGGCACGATCGGCGCGCCGGCGCGCAGCGCGATCTCGACGAAGCCGCCGCGGCCGAAGCGCTGCAGGCGGTAGCGCTCGGCGAAGGGCTTGGCCATGCCCTTGACGCCCTCGGGAAAGACCGCGACGAGCTCGTCCTGGCCGAGTAGGCGCAGCGCGTTGTGCGGCGAGGCGACGACGCCGCCGACCTTGCGGAGCGTGCTCGAGATGAACGGCAGCTCGAACGCCCAGTCGAGCACCAGGAAGCGCGGCTGGCGCGGCAGCGGGTGCTCGCGCATCAGCGCGACCGACATCATCGTCGCGTCCCACGGCAGGATGCCGCCGTGGTTGGCGGCCAGCAGCGCGCGGCCGTGGCCCGGGACGTTCTCGACGCCGCTGACGCGCACGCGCCACCAGGCGTCGTAGAGGAAGTCGAAGACGGGCTCCACCGCGTCCCTGAACTCGCCGTCGAAGCCCCACTCGTCCTCCTGATAGTCACCGTCGAGCCTGCGCCGGATCCCGCGCACGCGCTCGCGCGCCCCGCGCGGGAGCCCGCTCGCCGAGCGCGCGAGCGCCTGCGGCAGATCGAGCCCCGCGTCCAGGCCACCGCGCAGGCCGCGCAGGAACAGCGTCGCCACCTCGATGCCCTGGCCGGCGGCCACGCTCAGGCCACCGCGCGCTTCAGCCGCGGGACCATTCCGCGCGGCGCATGGCGCGCGACGAAGTCGAGCGCGGCTGCGGGGGTCGAGTAGCGCGGCGTGAAGCCGACCTCCTCGGTCAGGCGCGTGGTGTCGACCGCGCGCCCGTAGCGCAGGAGGTTCCGGAAGTCCGGCGAGAGCCGTGGCAGGCCCGTGCGCCCGAGTGCGCCGGCGGTCGAGGCGAACAGCGGCGGGGGCACCGGGAGCGTCGGGCGGCCGGCCATCCGCACGAGCCGCGTGAGGCCGATCGTGCCGGGGCCGGCGACGTTGACGGCGCCGCGCACGGGGCGCCTGATCGCCGCCACCAGCGCGTCGAGCGCATCGTCCTCGTGGACGAACTGCAGCCGCGGGTCGTAGCCGAGGTAGGTCGGGACGACGGGCGCCGAGAGGTAGCGCGTGATCTGGGTCTCGAGCGAGGGGCCGATCGCCGGCTGATAGCGCAGCATCGTGCAGGTCACGTGGGGGTGGCGGCGGGCGAAGGTCAGGAAGTAGTTCTCGATCTCGCCGATGTCACGCTGGAAGCGGGTGCGCAGGGGGTAGAGGCGCGTCATCTCCTCGCCGAAGAACTGCGGCGCCGCCGGCTCGGAACCGTAGATGCCCGCCGAGCCCCGGATCACGATCGAACGCACCGACGGCGAGCGCTCGCAGGCGGTCAGCAGCTGCAGCGAGCCGATCACGTTGATGTCGTGCATCGTCGCGCTCGAGGTCCCCGGCTCGGGCTGGCGCACGATCTGGTTATGGACGACGGTGTCCACCTCGGCCTGCGGAATCAGCGTCGCGATCACCGGGTCGCGGATGTCGGCCTCGATCAGCTCGGTCCGCTCGAGCGGGCTGCGCGACGGGCGGGTGTCGAGCCCTGCGACGTAGTCGAAGTCGGGGTGATCCTCGAGCCGGCGGGCAAGGCCCGTGCCCATGTAGCTCCCGACGCCGGTGACCAGGACGCGCCGGCCCGCCACCTCAGCGCCCGCGCTTAGTCCCGCCGCCCGGCTTGGCGCGACGGGCCGAGCCCGCCTTGGCGGCGGACGATCGCGCCGGCGGCTTCGCCTTGGCGGCGGATCGCGAGCCGCCCGAAGTCGGGGCCCGTCCGGACTTGACCTTTTCCGAGGACTTCGCCTTCGGGGGCGTGGCCTTCGCAGCGGCCGGGCCCAGGGCGCGGTCGACGACATCGCGGGCACCGTCGACGCCCTGCGCCGCGGCGCCGAGCAGGGCCCGCGCAGCGGGCGCAGCAACGTCCGCGCGGCGGTCGAGGAGCGACTGCCGGCGACCAACGACGACCTGCGCGAGCTCGAGCACGAGCTGCGCTCGCTGGGCGATCGCCTTGCGGTCATCGAGCGGCGGCTCGAGATCTCACCGGCGGCGGGGGGGGGGGGGGGGGGAGCGCGCCCCGGCGCCTGGGAGGGAAAAACCACCAAAGAAAAAGGACCAGCAAAAGAAGAAACC
>JBPCPD010000007.1:0-8621 GCA_050999535.1 Thermoleophilaceae bacterium | reverse complement strand
ACGGCCACCGTGTTGGCCTTGATCGTGTACTTGAACGCCTTCTGGCGGTTCTCGGCGATCGCGCTGCAGACACGGGCGACGCCCGGGGTGTAGGCCATCGAGAGGTCGTCGCGGGTCTTGATCGGGGCGGCGAGGCCGGTGTGGATCTTGCCCCGGCGGTGCAGTTCGAAGGTGCGGTCGGTGGTCTCGACGAGCCTGGCCTCACGCACCGACTGCACGGCCTTGATCACCAGTCCGCGGTGGTCCTGGCTCTCGCAGTCGATCGTGATCTCGCGCAGCGTCCCCGAGCCGCCGGCCTCGACGGTGTCGAGGGCGACGATCGCGCCACCGGCGCGCGAGATCGCCTGCGTGACCTTGCCGAGCGTGCCCGACTCGTGCGGTAGCTCGACCCGCAGGGTCAGGGAGAACTGGGCGCTCGTCACAGACATCGCGGGGGCGGACGATGATATAGAGACGCCGCTGGCATTCCGGCCGCGCGCCGGCTCTGGTCTACGTCGCCACGACGTCGGCGCCCGCCACCGCGTGCAGCCGGCGGTCGGTCGTCACGAGCGCCAGGGCGCGAGTGGCCGCCAGCTCGACGTAGAGGGCGTCGGCCAGGCGCAACTGGTCACGCCGAGCCCAGGCCCCGAGCAGCAGGCTCGTCACCGGATGTCGTTCGATCGGAGCGGCGGCCAGCCTTGCCAGCATCGTCTGGACGTCCTCGGCCCGGACCGTGCCGGCGCGGTGCAGCCGCCCGAGCGCCGACAGGATCTCCGCGTCGGCGTGAGCCGGCGCGTGCAGGACGTGACCGGTGATCCGTCGCTGCACCGCGGCCCCCAGCTCGTTGCCCAGCAGCAGGTCGACGAGGGCGGACGCGTCGGTCACGGCCTCAGCCATGGCGTGTCGGGCGCTCCTCGCGCACCGCGTCGAGCGCGTCGAGCGCCTGGTCATGGGTGACTCGGGCGGACGCCGCGGGCCTGCGCAGCGTCGCCAGCCAGGCATCGGTCGAGCGGGCGGCGAGCGAGCGCCGGGCGGCGTCCTGGGTCACCGCCGAGAGATTCAAGCCGGCGCCCCTCACCTCCGCGGCGAGGTCATCGGGCAGATAGACGTTCAACCGCGCCATACCACACACTGTACACACAGTAAATGATCCGGCCGCGCCGCGCAGTTCAAGGTGGTCGAGCCGCTGCTGTAGCGATCAGCGTGGGCCGACGAGCGCCTGGAGCGCGAGGCCGAAACCCGGCAGCAGGGGCGACTCGAGGACCTCGCCGCGCCCGAGCTCGACCGCCACGTCGAAGCACCGTGCGTCACGCCAAGAGCGGCGGGAGACGAGCACCACATCGGCCGCCGTGTCGACGAGCCACAGCTCCCGCAGCCCGCGGCGCTCGTAGGCTTCCTTCTTGGCGCCGATGTCCCGGCGCCAGGTCGAGGGCGAGCGGATCTCGACCGCGAGGTCGGGCAGGGGCGAGGGGCGCTGGTCGGGCACCGGGCCCCGCTCGCCCTCGTACCACAGCAGGTCGGGGGCGTAGACGTTGTGCTCGTCGACCTGCACGTCGAGCGGCATCCAGACCCTGCCGCGGCCGGGCACTGCGCGACGCCAGGATTCGAGCGCGTACTGAAGCTCCAAGCTCGCGGCCTGGTGGCGGGGCAGCGGCTGCTCCACGACTACCTCACCCTCGACCAGCTCGAGCCGCGGCCCGTCGGGCCACGGCGGCAGCGCCAGGAACTCCGCGGCGGTCATCGTCGGCGCGGCGGTCACGATCTTCATCGTATTCCCCTCTCGTCGATCGGTCCACACCCTCCCAAGGCGACGACCGGCCCGTTCTCGCCCCTCGTAGGATGGCCGCGTGGCCGCCGACGCACCTCGAGAGCTGTTCCTGATCGACGGGAACAGCCTCGTCTACCGCGCCTTCTTCGCGCTGCCGGAGACGATCGCGACCTCGCGCGGCGTGCCGACCAACGCGATCTTCGGGTTCGCGTCGATGCTCGTCAAGCTGATGACCCAGTATGGGCAGCGGCCGACGATCGTGGTCTGGGACGCGGGCAGCTCCGGCCGTGAGCAGGCGTACCCCGAGTACAAGGCCGGGCGCGAGTCGCGTCCCGACCTGCTCCGAGATCAGTGGCCTCAGTTCGAGCCGCTCGTGGAAGCGTTCGGCTACGCCAATGTCAAGGTCGAGGGCTACGAGGCCGATGACGTGATCGCCACGCTCGCCGGCAGGGCGCGCGAGCAGGGACTCGAGGTCATGATCGTGACCGGCGACCGGGATGCCTTCCAGCTCGTCGAGGACCCCCCATCGCGAGGGGCAGGCGGCGTGCGGGTGATGGCTACCGGTCGCGGCATCACCGACACGAAGATCTACGACCGCGAAGCGGTGATCGACCGCTACGGCATCGCGCCCGAGCTGATCCCTGACTTCTACGGGCTCAAGGGCGACACCTCCGACAACATCCCGGGCGTCCCCGGGATCGGCGACAAGACGGCCTCGCAGCTGCTGCAGCGCTTCGGCGACCTCGAGACGGTGCTGGCGAGCGTCGCGCAGATATCGGGTGCCAAGCGCAAGCAGAACCTCGTCGAGCACGCCGAGGACGCCCGCACCTCCAAGCGGCTGGCCACCTCGATCCGCGACATCGACCTCGAGCTCGACCTCGAGGGCCCGCTGGCGGGCGAGCCCGACCGCTCGCGCCTGCGCGAGACCTTCCGCGAGTTCGAGCTGCGCGACCCCCTGCGCCGGCTCGAGGAGGCGCTCGGCTCCGAGGATGCCGCCGCGCCGCGCGCCGTTCCCGAGCAGCGCACGGAGGTGACCGCGCGCGCCGTCGCGCCGGCCGCGCTTGGCGACCTTGGCGCTGGTGCCGCCGAGCCCGCGGCACTCGCCGTCGAGCGCCCCGAGCCGCCCGAGGGGGAGCTGCCCGGGGTCACGGAAACCGGGCCACTGCGCTTCGCCGCCTACGCGGGCGGGGGCGAGGTGCTCACCGGCGAGGCGCCCGGCGGGCTCGCCGAGTTGGTCGAGGGCTGGGGCGAGCGGCCGGTGCTCGCCCACGACTGGAAGGCGCTCGCGGCGGGCGAGGACCCGGTCACCGCGCGCCCCGGCAGCGGCGAAGACGCTCCGCCCACGCCCCCGCTCGCCCACGACACGGTCGTCGCCGCCTACCTGCTCGACCCCGCGCGGCGCAGTTACCCGCTCGCCGACCTCGCGGAGGAGATCGGTCTCGGCGTCGCCGTCACCGCCGCGGATGACCTTCCGGAGGGGATCGAGACCGTCGCCGCGCAGGCGGTCCTGATCAGCGAGCTCGCCGAGCGCCAGCGAGCGATCCTCGAGCAGCTCGAGCTGACGCGCCTGCTCGAGGAGGTCGAGCTCCCGCTCGTCGACCTGCTCGTCGACATGGAGCGCGCCGGCGTGCGCCTCGACGTCGCCCGCGTTGGAGAGATCGCCACCCGGATCTCGGGCGAGGCCGCCGAGCTCGAGCGCAGGATCTGGGAGCTCGCCGGCGGCGAGTTCACGATCGGCTCCCCGCAGCAGCTCGGCGCCGTGCTGTTCGAGGCGCTCGGGCTCTCGCGCAAGCGCCGCGGCAAGACCGGCTTCTCCACCGACGCGCGCGTGCTGGCGGCGATTCGCGACGAGCACGAGATCGTGCCGCTGATCGAGGACTGGCGCGAGCTGACCAAGCTCACCTCGACCTACCTCGAGGCGTTCCCGGCGCTGCTGTCCGGCGACGGGCGACTGCGCACCACCTTCAACCAGACCGCCACCGCCACCGGGCGCCTCTCGAGCACCAACCCGAACCTGCAGAACATCCCGATCCGCACCGAGCGGGGGCGCGAGATCCGCGCCTGCTTCGTCGCCGAGGAGGGTTACCGGCTGATCTCGGCCGACTACTCGCAGGTCGAGCTGCGCCTGCTGGCCCACGTCGCCGGCGAAGACGTGCTCAAGGAGATCTTTCGCCGCGGCGAGGACGTCCACACCGCCACTGCGGAGCAGATCCTCGGCGGCGCCGTCGATCCCGGCACGCGCAGCAAGGCGAAGATGGTCAACTACGGGATCGTCTACGGGCTCTCGGCCTACGGGCTCGCCGACCGCCTGCAGATCCCCCAGGTCGAGGCGCAGCAGTTCATCGACACCTACCTCGAGCGCTTCCCGGCGGTGCGCGCCTTCATCGAGTCGACGATCGCCAAGGCCACCGACGAGGGCTTCGTGGCAACCCACTTCGGGCGCATCCGGCGGATCCCCGAGCTGCGCGCGCGCCAGCGCCAGACCCGCCAGCTGGGCGAGCGGCTGGCGGTCAACATGGTCATCCAGGGCACGGCGGCCGACATCATCAAGGTCGCGATGGTGCGCTGCGCCGCCAGGCTGCGCGACGCCGGGCTGCAGACCAGGCTCGTGCTCCAGATCCACGACGAGCTGCTCTTCGAGGCGCCCGAGGCCGAGGTCGAGGCGGCGTGCTCGATCGTCAGGGACGAGATGGCGGGAGCGTTCGAGATGGATCCGCCGCTCGAGGTCGACGTCGCCTCCGGCTGCGACTGGCTGGAGGCCAAGTGATGGAGAAGTGGCTGCCCGTGATCGCGACCGTCGCCGCCGGCTCGCTGGTCGCGCTGCAGGCCCCGATCAACTCGGGCCTGGGCCGGGCAGTCGGCAGCCTCGCCGCGGCCTCGGTGTCGTTCGCGATCGGGGTGACCGTGCTGGTGGTGATCACGCTCGTCGCGGGCGGCGGCTTCGGCGAGCTGGGAGCGATCGGCGAGCTGAAGTGGCACTACCTGCTCGGCGGCGTGCTCGGCGCCGCGTACGTGACTACGGTGCTGATCACCGTGCGCAGCCTGGGCGCCGGCGGAGTGACAGCCGCGACGATCGCCGGCCAGCTCACGATGTCCGTCCTCATCGACAGGGCCGGCGTGCTCGGCCTCGAGGAGCGTGGCCTGACGTCGCAGCGGCTGGCCGGGATCGCGCTGCTCGCTGCCGGAACGTTCCTGATCGTGCGCGACTGACACGTCCGGGCGGGGGAGGCAGATAGCATGGCCCGCCAGACAGGCGAACGGCGAGGCCCCGCCGTCGCGACCCACGCTCGAAGGGAGCTCGCGCATGCAGGTGATCGGAGTCGGCTTCGGCCGCAGCGGAACGATGTCGCTCAAGCAGGCGCTCGAGGATCTCGGCGCAGGACCGTGCCTGCACATGATCGACCTGATCCGCGACAACGACCTGATTCCGCCGTGGTACGCGGCCGCGATCGAGGACAACGTGGACCTCGACCGCATGTTCGACGGCTTCGAGGCGACGATCGACTGGCCCGGCTGCACCTACTGGAGGCAGCTGATCGAGTACTACCCCGACGCGCCGGTGCTGCTCAACTACCGCGACTTCGACGGCTGGTACAAGAGCATGAACAACACCGTCGTGGCCATCCGCAAGGCCTCGATGGCGGGTGAGCTCAAGCCTGACGCCAACCGTCCGGCGCCACCGCCGGAGCTGTGGCAGGTGATCGGCAAGCTCATCTATGAGGTCGACTGCCAGGGCAGGTTCGAGGACGAGGCCTGGATGCGCGAGATGTACGCGGCGCGCATCGAGGAGATCAAGGCGACGGTCCCGGCGCAGCGCCTGACGGTGTTCAAGCTCGAGGACAACGACGGCTGGACGTCGCTGGCCGCGATGCTCGGCGTCGAGGAGCCGACGAAGGAGTTCCCGCACCTGCACGACATGAAAGAGTTCCGCACCGAGTTCGGCCTGGCGCCGCTCTGACCGCGGGAGCCCGGGGCTTCTGACCAACCGGGGCGTCAGGCCGCTGCGCGCTCGGCGCGCGGTCGCCGCCGCGTCGCGCTGGCGGCGCCGACGATGTCCGGTGAGGCGATCCGGAAGTAGTGCCCGAAGGCGAAGGCCGTCAAGCGCTTGTGGCGCATGCCCCGTACCAGGGCGTGCACCGCGCGCGGGTGCAGCCGCGGCAGGGCGCGCTGGGCGTCGAGCATCCAGCGGTACTTCCACCCGTGCTCCTCGCTGAAGGCGGCGTAGCGCTTCAGCGCCTGCTCGCGCGTGCGCTCGCCCGCGAGCACGTCGCCGAGCTCGCGCCCGCAGGCGATCCCGAAGTAGAGCGCGGTGCGGATGCCCTCGGCGGTCAGCGGCAGGCAGTGGCCCGCGGAGTCGCCGGTGAAGAAGATCCCGTCCTCGGCTGCCGGGCGCAGCTCGTGGGGAATCCAGTTGCCCTGGTAGCGCTCGGGGTCCGAGCCGAGCTCCTTGGCCAGCTTCACCGTCGGCTGCTTGACGTGGAAGCGCGGGTCGAAGGAGCCGACGCCGATCCGCAGCTCATCCCGTGCCGGGAAGCTCCAGCCGTAGCCCGCGGGAACGATGTCGCGGTCGATCCAGATCGCGAGGTCGTCGCCGCTGCCGCCGGGGTGGACCTCCAGGCCGCGCGAGAGCGGGGCGTCGGGCGGCTGGAAGCCACCGTCGGTGGCGAGCACGCGGCGCCAGCCGAGCGCGTCGACGATCAGCGGGGCAGTCAGGTCGCCGCGATCGGTATGCACCGTGTACCCGGTCCGGCCCTCGACCTTCGCCGTCTCGAGCCCGCAGTCGGACTGCTCGGCAAGCAGCGCGCACAGCTCGGGGTAATCGAAGGTCGAGAAGCTCCGGGGCAGCGGCCAGCGGGTCGTGCCGAAGGGCGTACCGACGACCAGCTCGTGAAAGGTCTGACGGTGCGAGCCCATCAGATCGAGTGCCTCGAGCCATTCAGTGGGGATCCCGCAGGCGGAGGTCTGGCGCTCGCCGATCTCGTAGCGGTCGATCATCAGCACGCGCGCCGGCGATCCGTCGGCGCGCGTGGCGCCGGCCAGCTCTCGGGCGACCGCGAGGCCGGCGAAGCTGGCGCCGCAGATGAGCACGTCGTACTCGCCGTCGAGCGCCGTGCGGTCCGCTCTGAGCGTTGTCTTGCGCTGGGCCATCGCGGGTCAGGGTAACGGGGCGACGAGCCGTGCCCCGCGGCGCGAGAGCAGGAGCAGGGGAGCAGGGCTCGGCGCGCGCGAGCCCCCGCGATCACCCGGATCTCCATCGCGGTAGGAAACGGTCACAGCCGGAGTAGGTCAAGCGGCGCGCAGGGGTCCGGGGGGCGCGAGCCCCCCGCCACCTCTACACTCTGCGGTCGCCGTGCCCGACGTCGCCACGCTCACGCCACCCAAGCCCGTCGAGGGCTCCGACGGTCTCCTGATCGAGGTCGACGGGGAGATCGTTCCCAACTACGACGCGACGATGGTCCCCTTCGAGGAGGGGGATGTCGTCTCGGGCAGGGTCGTCCGCATCGATCAGGACGAGGTCCTCGTCGACATCGGGTACAAGAGCGAGGGGGTCATCCTCTCCAACGAGCTGTCGATCCGAAAGTCGGTCGACCCGGCCGACGAGGTGGAGCTCGGTGAGGAGGTCGATGCGCTGGTCCTCACCAAGGAGGACCCGGACGGCCGGCTGCTGCTGTCCAAGAAGCGCGCCCGCTTCGAGAAGGCGTGGCGCCGGATCGAGGCCGCGGCCGAGTCCGGTCAACCCGAGCAGGGCACGGTCATCGAGGTCGTCAAGGGCGGCCTGATCATCGACCTCGGCGTGCGCGGGTTCCTCCCCGCTTCGCTGGTGGACATCCGCCGGGTGCAGAACCTCGACGAGTTCATGGGCCAGACGATCATCTGCAAGGTGATCGAGCTCAACCGCTCGCGCAACAACGTCGTCCTGTCGCGCCGCGCGGTGCTCGAGGAGGAGCGCAAGGAGCAGCGCGAGCAGATCCTCGACCGCCTCCAGCCCGGCCAGGTCGTCGAGGGCGCGATCTCCAACATCGTCGACTTCGGCGCGTTCGTCGACCTCGACGGGATCGACGGGCTGATTCACATCTCCGAGCTCTCCTGGAGCCACGTCAACCACCCGTCGGAGATCCTCTCGATCGGTGACAAGGTCCCGGTCAAGGTGCTCGACATCGACCGCGACCGCCAGCGCATCTCCCTCGGTCTCAAGCAGACCCAGGAGGATCCCTGGCAGCGGGTCGTCGACACCTACAACCTCGGTGACGAGCTCGAGGGTAAGGTCACCAAGGTCGTGACCTTCGGCGCGTTCGTCGAGATCATGGACGGGGTCGAGGGCCTCGTACACATCTCCGAGCTCGCCCATCACCACGTCGAGAGCCCGCGAGAGGTCGTCGAGCCCGACGACGCCGTCAAGGTCAAGATCCCCGAGATCGACTCCGATCGCCGCCGGCTCTCGCTCAGCGTCAAGCGCGTGGCCGGCAACGAGCCGCCCCCCGGCACGGTCCCGGCCGGCGGTGGCGGCGGCGGTGGCGGCGACCTGGGCGAGGTCCGCGACCTCGGTCTCTCCGACGACGTCTTCGCCGGTCCCGACGTCAGCGGCGTGGGCGATCTGCGAGCTGCGGTCGCCGCCCAGACCGCCGAGCGGGAGGCCGCTGCGGCCGATGTGGAGGAGGCCGAGCCGACCGAGGAACCCGTCGCCGAGGAGCCGGAGGCCGCACCCGCGGACGATGGCGCCGACGACGACGCCGAGCCCGACAAGGGCTAGATGGTTGATTCCGAATCAGTAGCCGAAGGTCGCGAAGTGGCGGCCGGGGTTGCCGATGTCTTGGTTGTGGGCGAGGCCGGCGGCGAGGGCGAGGATTCGCAGCGCGACGCGTGTGCAGACGCC
>JBPCPD010000006.1:0-23224 GCA_050999535.1 Thermoleophilaceae bacterium | reverse complement strand
GGCGTCTGCACACGCGTCGCGCTGCGAATCCTCGCCCTCGCCGCCGGCCTCGCCCACAACCAAGACATCGGCAACCCCGGCCGCCACTTCGCGACCTTCGGCTACTGATTCGGAATCAACCATCTAGGCGCGTTCGCGCCGCTCGGCGTCCTGCATCACGAGGTCGATCGCCGAGATCGTCTCGATCGGCTTGACGATCGGCTCGTTGCGCTCGTGTGGCGACGCCGGCGCAGGGGGGTCGTCCTCGGCGTCCTGATCGTTCCCACCGCGGAGGCGCTCGGTGGCAAGCTCGGCGGGGTCGTCGTACGCACGCGGCTCGGCCAGCGGCTCGACGACGGGCTCGCGATCGAAGGCCGGCTCGTCGTACCAGGCCGGCTCGGCGAGGGGCTCGACGATCGGCTCGTGCTCGGCGACCGGATCCTCGTCCCAGCGGGGCTCGACGATCGGCTCGTGCTCGGCGACCGGGTCCTGGTCCCAGCGGGGCTCGACGATCGGCGCGGGTCGCTCGGCGGCGGGCTCGCGCGTCGCCGGCGCAGACGCCCGGGGCTGTGGCGCGTCGACCCGCCTGGGCATCGACGGGAGGGCCGCAGGGCGCGGCGCCGTGGGCACGGGCGGCGGCGGCCCAACCGCGGCCGGCCGGGCCATCGGGGCTGGTGCAACCGGTGGGCGCGGTCTGACCGGCGCTTGCTGGGCGCGCGGCGGCGGCGCGTCGGGCGCACCCGCCGGCGGTCGGCTGGCCAGCGGCGCCGTCGTGTCCGCAACCGTGCCGTCATCGCTGACGTTGGTCGCCTCAGTGACCACGGTGCCCGCGGCGAGGTCGCCGAGGCGCAGCCGGCGGTCGCCGGTGACCGCCATCACGACCAGCCCGAAGGGATGGTCGACGACCCGCAGCGCGGTGCGGATCGCGACCTGGCGCGTGTCGGCGGGCCTGCCGTCGGGGCGCGTCGCACGCAGCCCCATCGCCCGCTTGCCGAGAGTCTGGCCCCCATCGGTCTCCAGTGCGAAGAAGTAGAACAGCGTCCAGCCGGCGATCACGAGCACGACTGCCGCGGTCAGCGCGAGCCCCGCCGCGTAGGCAGCGCACACCAATACGCCCGGCACGACGAGATCGATCAGCGCCGCCGCGACGCGGCGGTTGTCGAGCGCGGGACCGGTGGGAACGCGAGATGCCTCGGCTGGGGCGGCCATCCCGATCGCTATCGGCAGGTCGGCCGAAGCGCCTTAGTGCGGGCGGCAAGCCACTCCGCCCCGCCACCCGCGAACATTGTCGGCGTGGAGCGCGTGGCCGTGATCGACATGGGGTCGAACTCCTTCCGTCTGGTGATCTTCCAGTACCAGCCCGGGGGCTGGTGGAGCCTCGCCGACGAGATCCGCGAGGCCACCCGCGTCGCCGCGGGCACGGGCGAGCAGGGAGTGCTCCAGCCCGCGCCGATGAAGCGCGCTGTGAACACCGCCGCGGTCTTCGCCTCGTTTTTGGCCTCCTCGGGAGTCGGGCGCGTCGATGCGGTGGCGACGAGCGCGATCCGCGACGCGCCCAATCGCGACGAGCTGATCGCCGCGATCGAGGAGCACACGGGCCTGAGCGTGCGCGTGATCAGCGGCGCCGAGGAGGCCTGGTACGGCTACCTCGCGATTGCCAACTCGACCACCGTCGCCGACGGCTTCGGCATCGACATCGGAGGCGGCAGCGTCCAGCTGATGCGCATCGCCGACCGGCGGCTCGCAGAAGCCGAGTCGGTGCGCCTTGGCGCCGTGCGCGTCAGCGAGGCGTTCCTTCCCGGCGAGGAGGTCACGCCGAAACAGCTCAAGGCGCTGCGCAAGCACGTCATGCGCACGCTGGGCGAGTTCGAGTGGTGGCGAGGCGGCGAGCACCTGCGCCTGGCGGGCGTCGGCGGCACGGTCCGCAACCTCGCCGCCGCGGCCCAGAAGCGGCTCGAGCTGAACGATGTCGACGTCCAGGGCTTCGAGCTGAGCCGCGACACCCTCGGGGAGCTGATCGAGCTACTCGCCGCGCGGCCCGCCGCCAAGCGCGGCTCGATCCGCGGCATCAAGCCCGACCGCGCCGACGTGATCCTCGGCGGCGCGGTCGTGCTGGCGGCGGCGATGGACCATGGCGGCTTTACGGCGCTCGAGGTGACCGAGGCGGGGCTGCGCGAGGGGATCTTCTTCGAGCGCCTGCTCGAGGGCCGCGACCCGCCGCTGATCGACGACGTGCGGCGCGAGTCGGTCGAGAACCTCGCCCACCGCTTCCGCACCGACGAGGACCACGTCGCCCACGTCGCCAAGCTGTCGCTCGCGATGTTCGACGCGCTCGGCGAGGCCGGTCTGCACGAGCTCGCCCCCGACGACCGCGAGCTGCTGTGGGCCGCGTGCATGCTGCACGACATCGGCGTGACGATCGACTACGACGACCACCACCGCCACTCGCACTACCTGATCGTCAACACCGGGCTGCCCGGCTACAGCCCACGCGAGCTCGAGCTGATCGCGCTGATCGCGCGCTGGCACCGCAAGGGCACGCCCGATGCGGAGCAGCTAGGCGCGCTCGGCGAACCGGGCGACGAGCGGCGGCTGCTGCTGCTGTGCGGGATCATCCGCCTCGCCGAGCAGCTCGAGCGCAGCCGCGACAGCTCGGTCGCGGGGGTGCGGCTCGAGCGGCGCAAGCGCGGCGTCGTGCTGCACGCGCTGGCCAACGGCTCACGTGCCGACGCCGGCGTCGCGCTGTGGTCGGCCCAGCGCAGCTCGGGCCTGCTCGCGGAGGCGATCGGCGGAGCGGTGGAGATCGTCGCCGGCTGAACCGCGCGCGCACGATCACGCCAGTCGCGTGGCGAGCGTGCCGAGCTGGGGCGACTCGATCACGACCTCGTCGCCGGCCGCCAGCCATGTGCGCGGGTCGCGCAGGCTGCCGACGCCGGCCGGCGTGCCGGTCGAGACGATGTCGCCCGGCTCGAGGGTCATCAGCGAGGAGAGGTGAGCCACAAGCGCGGGGATCGAGTGCACGAGATCGGCCGTGGTCGCGTGCTGGCGGCGCTCGCCGTTGAGGCTGAGGGCGATCTCGATCGCGTCGTGGGCGCCCGCCTCGTCGGCGGTCACCAGCGCGGGGCCGCACGGCGCGGAGCCGTCGAAGACCTTGCCGGGCATCCACTGCGGGGTTTTGAACTGCCAGTCGCGCGCCGAGAGGTCGTTGAGCAGCGTGTAGCCCGCGACGTGCTCCAGCGCCTCGGCCTCGGGCACGTCGCGTGCTCGGGCGCCGATGACGAACGCCACCTCGGCCTCGTAGTCGACCTTCGAACTGTAGGCAGGGAGCGCCACGGTGGCGCCCGGCGCGGCGAGCGCGTTGGCGAACTTCGCGAAGAAGGTCGGCGTCTCGGGAGGCTCGGCGCCCTGCTCCTCGGCGTGTGAGCGGTAGTTGAGCCCGATGCAGACGATCTTCGAGGGATCGGCGATCGGCGGCAGCAGCTCGACGTCGGCGAGCGGCACGCCGTCGCCCGCGGCCGGCTCTCGGGGCAGGCCGGCGCGGACGATCGCGGCGAGCCCGCCGGTGCCCGGCTCGCCGAGCGCGATCACCCGATCGCCGCGCAGCTCGCCGGCCTGAGAGCCCTCGCCGGCGTCGAAGCTCACGAAGCGCATGAGAACCAGACCCTAACCGCCCCGTCGCGCGTACCCTGCGTGGCATGGCCCGTGAGAAGGACAGCTCGATCCCGACCGGGCGCATCCGCCGCACCGCCAAGGTCGCCGGGCTCGCGGGCGGCCAGACGGCGCGCAACTATGCGACGCGGGCCGCCAACCTCACGCGTGGCGAGCAGGCGCGCCGCGAGGCCGCCGTGCGCCGCCAGGCCGAGGCCGCCGAGCAGATCCTCGAGGTGCTCGGCAACATGAAGGGCGCGGCGATGAAGGTCGGCCAGGTGGCCTCGTTCATCGACACCGGCGCCTTCCCCGAGGAGTTCCAGGCACGCATCCAGGAGAAGCTCGTCGAGCTGCGCGACTCGGCGCCGCGGGTCGCGTTCAAGGACATGAAGCGCGTGATCGAGGACGAGCTCGACGGACCGCTGGACGAGCTCTTCGCGGAGTTCGAGGAGGATGCGCTCGCGGCGGCCTCGATCGGACAGGTCTACCGCGCGCGGCTGCACGACGGGCGGCTGGTCGCGGTCAAGGTGCAGTACCCGGGCGTCGCGCAGGCGGTGCGCTCGGACCTGCAGAACCTCGGGCTGCTGATGCGGATGGCCAAGAAGATCGCGCCGGGGATGGACGCCAAGGCGATGACCGCCGAGATGCGCGAGCGCCTCTCCGACGAGCTCGACTACGAGCAGGAGGCTCAGGCCCAGCGCGCCTTCGCGCGTGCCTGGCGCGGGCACCCCTTCGTCGTCGTGCCCGCGGTGGTGACCTCGCTCTCGCGCGAGCGCGTGCTGGTCACCGAGTGGGTCGACGGCACCGACTTCGAGGAAGTCCGCGCGCTGCCCGAGGCCGAGCGCGACCGCTTCGGCGAGATCGTCTTCCGCTTCTTCATCGGCTCGCTCTACCGCAACGGTCACTTCTCCGGCGACCCGCACCCCGGCAACTTCAAGCTGCTCGCCGACGGGCGCGTCGCCTTCCTCGACTTCGGCATGACCAAGAAGGTCGACGACGGCCACGTCGCGGCAGAGGTCGAGGCGATCCGGCGCGGCATGGCCGGCGACGCGCAGGGTCTGTTCGACCAGCTGGCGTCGATGGGCTTCTTCGACCCCGCTGACCCGGTCCTCACGCCCGACGCCGTGCTCGCGCATTTCCGCGACCTGACCTGCTGGTACGTCGAGGACCGCCCCGTGACGATCGACCGCGAGACCGTCGCCTCGGTGCTGATCGACTTCGGTGACCCACGCTCGGATCACTGGGAGCTGATCAAGCGCGAGACGATGCCGCCGGAGGCGATGCTCGCGCGGCGCATGGAGGCGCTGGTCATCGGCGTGCTCGGCCAGCTCGAGGCGACCGCCAACTGGCACCTGATCGCGCGCGAGTGGCTGTTCGGCGATCCGCCCGCCACCC
The DNA here is from genome assembly GCA_050999535.1 of Thermoleophilaceae bacterium. Lineage (GTDB taxonomy): Bacteria > Actinomycetota > Thermoleophilia > Solirubrobacterales > Thermoleophilaceae > JAAYBF01. The sequence continues at coordinate 18,202 of JBPCPD010000006.1, read as the reverse complement.
CGCTCGGCGAGGACGAGGCGGACTTCTTCGGCAGCGGGCGCGCTCCCGCCGCGGCCTGATGGCGCGCCCGAGCGCCGGCAGCCGCACCACGCCCGTCCATGCCACCCCCGCGGCCCTGGAGCACCTCCGCGTCGCCGACCCGGCGATGGGTGCCCTGATCGCCGACCTGGGCCCGCTCGACGAGGAGGCGCGCCGGCGCGGGCGCCCCGATGAGCCCTACGGCGCGCTGCTGCGCGCGATCGTCGGCCAGCAGCTCTCGACGAAGGCCGCGCGCACTATCTACGAGCGCCTGATCGCGCTCTTTGGCCAGCGCGCCCCCGCGCCGGAGGAGCTGCTGGGCGTCGAGCAGGACGAGCTGCGCTCGGTCGGGCTCTCGCGCGCGAAGGCCTCCTACCTGCGCTCGCTGGCCCAGCACGTGGTCGACGGTGAGCTCGAGCTCGACCAGTTGCGCGACCTCGAGGACGACGAGGTCACGGCCCAGCTCACCGCAGTCAAGGGGCTCGGCCGCTGGACCGCCGACATGTTCCTCATATTCCACCTCGGGCGCCCCGACGTTCTGCCCGTCGGCGACCTCGGCGTGCGCCGCGGGGCTCAGCTGGCCTACGGGCTCGACGAACTGCCCGGCGTCGCGCAGCTGACCGCGCTCGCGGAGCCGTGGCGGCCCTACCGCTCGCTGGCCGCGCTCTACCTCTGGCGCTCGCTGGACAACGCGCCGGGTAGCTGAAGAGGGGCGAGCAAGTCGGGCTCTGGCGGCCGCCATCGTGCTAATGGTCCTCGCATGATCGTGCTAGTTTAGCCGCGATTAGCACGATGACTCCGGTCATTGTCACGATGCAGAGCTTCATCGACCTCGACAGGACCTTCTCCGGCCAGCCCCGCGAACTGGGTGCTGTGCTCGCGCGGATCGACACCGCCCGTGGCAAGGAGCAACTGTTCATCGAACAGCGGCCGGAACTGCTCGAGCGCCTCTCGGAGAACGCCCGGATCGCTTCGATCACCGCGTCCAACGCGATCGAGGGCGTCCTCGTCGACAGCGACCGGGCCGAGAAGATCGTCGAGGGAGCCCCGCGTTTTCGCAACCGCAGCGAGAAGGAGTTCGCCGGCTACCGCGACGCCATCGACGCCTTGATGCGCTCAGACCGCCACGAGCCGCTCACCGTCCCGTTCGCCCTGCACCTCCACCGGCAGCTCTTCCAGTACGCCGACGGCAGAGGCGGGTACCTCAAGACGGATGAGAATCTGATCGTCTCCTACGAGACCGGCTCGCGGGAGGTCATATTCACGCCTCCTGGGCCTGAAAGCACGGAGTTCTTCCTGACCGAGCTGTTCGCCCGCTACGAAGCCCACAAGGCAGAGGGCACAACGCATCCACTGGTGCTGATCGGCGCCTTCGTGATCGACCTCTTGGCGATCCATCCGGTCGCCGATGGGAACGGCCGACTCGCACGGCTGCTGACCACCCACGAACTGCTCTCCCAGGGGTACGGAGTCGCCCGATACGTCAGCATCGAAGAGCGCATCTTCGAGTCGAAGCACACCTACTACGAGCGCCTGTACGAGTCTCAGCGCGGTTGGCATCAAGGTGAGCACGACATCTGGCCATGGACCTCCTACCTAGCCCATGTCCTCGCGGGTGCTTACGGCGATTTCGAACGACGAGTGGCCGCGGCCGAGGAGGAAGCCGGTAGCAAGCAGGATCGCGTTCGCAACTACATCCTTCGGCGGTCGCCACCAGAGTTCCGCCGCCGGGATATCGAGAGAGCCCTTCCCGAGGTGAGCCCTGCCACCGTACGTCTGGTGCTCAACGAATTACGCGACAGCAAGCACATCGTCGCGCAAGGCGGTGGGCAGGGCGCCCGGTGGCGCCGGCTGTAGAGACGCCCTCCCGCAGGCAGCGCTAATCCAGCTCGGCCAGCAGCGGCGCGTGGTCGGAGGGCTTGGGTCCCTTGCGGTAGGAGCGGTCGATGCCACAGGCGGTCAAGCGCCCGGCGAGCGGCTCGGCGAGCAGCACGTAGTCGATCCGCAGGCCGAGGCCGCGGTGGAAGTGGCCCTGGCGGTAGTCCCACCAGGTGAAGCCGGGCGCCTCGGGCTCCAGCACCCGGAACGCATCGTCGAGACCCGCCTCGATGATCGCGCCGAGTCGGCTGCGCTCGGCCGCGGTGACGTGCGTCGATCCGGCAAAGGCCGCGGGGTCGTAGACGTCCTGCTCGGCGCGGGTGACATTGAGGTCGCCGGCGAGCACGTCGAGGCCGGAGGCCCGCAGCGCCAGCGCGTCGAGAAAGGCGAGCTTCTCGTCGAAAGCAGGGTCGTCGACAGCGCGCCCGTTGGGCACGTATACGGTGGCGACGCGCATGCCGTCCACTCGGGCCTCGAGGTAGCGCGCCTCGCCGCCGGCAGCCTCGCCGGGCAGACCGCGGACGACGTCCTCGATCGCAGCCGCGTCGGGCGCGAGGATCGCTACGCCGTTCCAACGGCCGGCCGAGTGCTCGACGAAGCCGTAGCCGGCGCCGGCGAGCTCGTCGCGCGGGAAGGCCTCGGGGGCGCACTTGGTCTCCTGCAGGCAGACGACGTCGGGGGCATGCTCGGCGAGCAGCTCGAGCAGGCGCGGCAGCCGCACCTTGAGCGAGTTGACGTTCCAGCTGGCGAGCTTCACGGCGCGCTCAGCGCCGGTGGCGACGGGCGCCGGAGGCGATCAGGCGGGGGCGCCGCAGCTCGGGCCCTCATCCGCAATGCGGAAGGAGCTGCCACAGCCGCAGGAGGCGACGACGTTGGGGTTGTTGACCTCGAACCCCGCGCCCATCAGGCTCTCGGTGTAGTCGACCTCGGAGCCCTCGACGTAGCGCATGCTGGCCGGGTCGACGATCAGCCGGATGCCCTCGAAGTCGAAGACGTGATCCTCCTCGTGACGCTCGTCAAGCGCCAGCGCGTACTGGAAGCCCGAGCAGCCTCCGCCGCGCACCCCGACGCGCAGTCCGACGTCGCCCTCGCTCTCCTGCTGTGAGAGGAAACCACGCACCTTGTCAGCGGCGATGTCAGTCATCGTGACCATGTCCCAGACAATGTAGCAATGGACGGACAAGTCGGGAAGGGGAAGGACCGCCGCTATCGTCTCAGGCGTGCCCTCGACCCAGGAGCTCCAGCAACGGATCGCGAGCGCGCTGCCCGGTGCACAGGTGACCGTCGAGGATCTCACCGGCGGCGGTGACCACTTCCGCGCGGAGGTCATCTCAGAGCGCTTCGCCGGGCTCAGCCGGATCGAGCAGCATCAGCTCGTCTACGGCGTCTTCGGCGACGAGGTCGGCGCGGCGATACACGCCCTCTCGATCAAGACTTCCACCCCCTGAGGAGGACCCACATGACCGACACGGAGATTCGCGAGTTCATCGGCCAGGCGATCCAGGAGAACGAGGTCATGCTCTTCATGAAGGGCACGCCCGAGCAGCCCGCCTGCGGCTTCTCGATGCGCACCTCGGGCGCCCTGAACGCTCTCGGAGCGCACTACGCGGCGCTCGACGTCCTCCCCGACCCGCGCATCCGGTCGGAGCTCTCGGAGCTCTCGGGGTGGCCGACGATCCCGCAGCTGTTCATCGGCGGCGAGCTGGTCGGTGGCTGCGACATCGTCATCGAGATGTACGAGACGGGTGAGCTGGCCGGAAAGCTCGGCGTCGAGATGCCCGACGAGCCGGAGGAGGCGCCGCCCGCGGCGGGCGCCGACATGCCGGCCCAGCAGGGCCCGATTGCGCTGGAGAACCGACTGGAGTAGACAGGCGCCGTGCTAACGGCGGCGGCGGCGCTGGGCGAGGGTCCGGCCGCGCTGGACGTACTCGCGCGCCTGGCGCCTGTAGCGCTCCTTGTCCTCCGGCGACAGCGCCTGCCAACGCTCCCACGCCATCAGGACCACCGGCCAGGCGCGCCGTCCCGCGCGAACCAGCCCTCGTGCTCGCGCTCCGCCTGCCAGCGTCAAGGCCTCTGCCACGCCGCCGGGACGCGCGGGCCGGTTGGTCTCCTCGACGTGCTCAAGGTACTCGAGGGACGCGGTGTGAGTCGTGTCGGTAGCTCCCGCGGGCACCCTGCCCGCGCCCTCCAGCCCTTACGAGCGGCGGCGCGCCGGTAGGCTTGCCGCGCGTGGCCAACGTCCCCGTCGTCACCGACACCACCGCCTACACATATCCACGCCCGAGGAGGCCCAGCGCTTTGTCGGGCGCCTGCCGCGACGATGTCTTTCATTGCGAGCCGCTGTTCGTGAGCGAGCTCGGGCCGGTCCTGAGCGCCCACGCTGGGCCGGGGCTGCTGGGCATGGGGTCGATCCCGACCCGCCTGCTGGCGTAGGCGGCGGTCGGGGCGAGCGGGTGGCGTTGAACGTTCCCCCCAAGGCCGACGAGCTCCCGCGCCCCCGCAGCCCCGAGGAGCTGAAGCGCGTCCTGGAGGTCGATCGCGCCGGCCAACCCTTCCTGCTCTATCGCGGTTCAGCCGACGAACTGGCCCTCGTGCCGCTCGATCCCGCCTCGGAGCGCATCACCATCGGTCGGCGCTCGAGCAACGACATCGCCCTCACCTGGGACACCAAGGCCTCGCGTGCGCACGCGATGCTCCAGCGCGTCGGCGAGGTGTGGACCGTGATCGACGACGGGCTCTCCGCCAACGGGACCTTCGTCAACGGCGAGCGCGTCGGCGGGCGATGCCGCCTGGACGACGGCGACGTCCTGCGGACGGGCGAGACGCTGCTGCGCTTCGGCTCTCCCGCCGAGGCGGGCGGGTCGACCTCGGTCGCGGTCGAGGCGGCCACCGCCCAGGAGGTGACGTCGCTCCAGCTCGAGGTGCTGCGCGCCCTGTGCCGCCCCTATGCGCTGCGCGGCGCCGGCCCGCCCGCCACCAACGGGCAGATCGCCGCCGAGGTGCATCTCAGCCTCGAGGCGGTCAAGAGCCACCTGCGCAAGCTGTTCGAGAAGTTCGCGCTCGCCGAGCTGCCGCAGAACGAGAAGCGCGCGCGACTCGTCGACCGCGCGTTTGCGCTCGGCCTGGTCAGCGAGCGCGAGCTCGCCGGGTGAGCCTGCGGGCGGCGGTGCCCCATGCGACACCTTGGGTGGCTTGCCCACGCCGCGCACAGAGCGATACTCCGCCGTGATGGTGAGGAACCTCATGAAGGATCCGGCGGTACGGGTTTTCGCCGGCGGGACGTTAGCGGCGGCTCTGATTGCCGCAGCGGGGTTCCTCTTCGCGAATCCGCCGGAGTGCCCGCTGGACTACACGCAGAAGCAGGTCGATGCCTCGGGATGCAACATCGGGGCCAATATCGGCTTGGCACTCATTCTTCTGTCGGCCTGGTGGATATGGATCTTTGCCTGCGCGAAAGCCCTGGGTATGGCGTTCTCCAGGATGCGGAGCAGGGCTCGGTAGGGCGAGAAGCCGCGCGCGCGACCCGTCGTCGGAGGCGTGCTGGGGCAGACCGCCCGCCTACTTGCTTGGGGTCCACCGGGTACGTGTCAGCCCGGTGGCCGCGTTGGACACCATGGGTGGCTTGCCCCACGCCGCGGACACCGCGATGCTCCGCCGTGCATGGTGATCGCGGCCACCCCTTGCGCAACCCGCGGCGGCGGCCGGCGGTACGATCCACGGCGATGGTCTGCGCTCGACCTCGTCCGCGATCCCGCTGTGGCTGATCGTTCGCAACGGGACGACGGCGAGCGGGAGCTGGCGGGCGGATCGGAGGTCGGCGGCTACCGGATCGAGCGGCTGCTCGGCCGCGGCGGGATGGGAGCCGTCTACGAGGCGACGCAGCTCTCCCTGCAGCGGCGCGTCGCGCTCAAGGTGATCGCGCCGCGGCTCGGCGCCGACGAGGCCTTTCGGGCCCGCTTCCGGCGCGAGGCGCGCGCCGCGGCCGCCGTCGAGCACCCGAACCTGCTGCCGATCCACGAGGCCGGGGAGCTTCCCGAGGGGGCGCTGTTCATCGCGATGCGCCTCGTCGACGGGGGGGACCTCGAGTCGCGGCTGCGCGCGATCGGCCCGCTCGGCGCCGGGGAGGCGCTGCCGCTCCTCGGGCAGCTCGCCGACGCCCTCGACGGCGCCCACGCCGCGGGCCTGATCCACCGCGACGTAAAGCCCGCCAACGTGCTGCTCGAGCAGCGGCGCGGCGGCGTCCACGCCTACCTGACCGACTTCGGCCTGGTCAAGGACGTCGAGTCCTCGACGCTGGGCCACACCGACACCGGCCAGCTGCTGGGCACCGTCGACTACATGGCACCCGAGCAGATCGCCGGCGAGGACTACGGCGCCGGCGTCGACGTCTATGCGTTCGGCGCGCTCGCCTACCGGGCGCTCACCGGGTCGGTCCCATACCGCCGCGAGACCGTCGCCGCGACGCTGGTCGCCCACCGCGAGGCGCCGATACCGGTTGCGAGCGAGCGTTCCCCGGGCCTGCCGCCAGCCTTCGACCGCCTCGTCGCGCGCGCGATGGCGAAGGACCCGGACTGGCGCGCGCGCTCCGCGGGCGAGCTGATGCGCGAGCTCGCCGAGCAGCTCTCGGCGGGCGCCGAGGAGGCGGTCCGCCCAGACGAGTCGCCGACGGTCGCCGACGGCCCGCAATCGACCGCGCGGGCCCACGCGTCCCCACAGACAACCCCCACACGGGCGATCGAGAGCGATGGCGGGAAGCCCTCGCTGATCCGCCAGACAGTGATCTACGCCGCAGCCTTCACACCCATCTGGGTGGTCACCTACATCATCGGGAGGAACCTATGAGCTGGAAGCCGGCACTCGCAGGCGCGATCCTGGTCGCGATCACGGGCGTCCTCGTCGGGATCGCGGTCGGCGACGGGGGTGACGGCGACGGCACTCAAGACGCCGACGTCGCCGCCGACACGCGGACCGAGCCTACCCAGAAGGTCGAGCCACAGGAGACGGAGACCGGGGAGACGGAGACCGGGGAGACAGACACCGATGACGAGGCCGAGACGAACGCCGAGCCGGAGAGCGAACCGGCGCCGGACGGCGGCGTGCCGCTCGCAGAGGCCGTGTCGAGGGACGCCTTCAAGTCGCAGAACCGCGGCGAGGGTTTTCCCAACGACGACCCGTGTGTCCAGCCGGGAGGTCGAACCGATGTGCGAGGGCTGGGCGGCGAGCCCCTCACCGACCCGGTTGCGCTCACCATCGCCCTAATCAGCGGGTACAGCTTCAACCCCTTCCCTCATACACCCGAACGCGCCTATGACTGCAAGCATTGGCGGATAGTGCTCCCCGTCTCGGGATACGGCAGCCTCCGTGTGGCCCGCCTCGGTTGGGGCGACGCCGCGTCAGCGGAGCTCGCGTCCTCGCTGGGGCTGAACGTCTACGCCGACACGCTCGGCTCCAAGCCTCGCTACTCCAAGAAGTTCGACGGTCCCGGCGATGTCGGTCAGATGGACATCGATCTGGAGGGTGTCGAGCAGCTCATCTTCGAGTGGAAGACCGTGAGCGGCGGACTTGCATCACTGCCCCTCCACGCGAGCAGCGGCTTCCTCCTCGACCGGGCGTACCTGACGGAGTGAGCACTGCCATCGGAAGGGGCATCGCATGAGTTGGAAGCCGGCACTCGCAGGCGCGATCCTGGTCGCGATCACGGGCGTCCTCGTCGGGATCGCGGTCGGCGACGACGGCGGGGGCGGGGGCGGGGGCGGGGGCGACGAGGCGCCGGGCGCGGACGCCGAGGCGCGGACCGAGCCCGCCCGGGAGACGGAGACCCGGGACGCGGACACCGACAGGGAAGCCGAGGACACAGACACAGACACCGAGACGGCGCCCGCCCCGGAGCCAGAGACCGACACCGAGAGCGGCGAGGAAGCCGAGCGGGTGAGACTCGGCGTTCGGGCGGGCAACATCTGCGGACGCGCCCGGGCCGCCAGCGGCCGGACACGGGCGCGACTGGGATTCCAGCCCGGGCAGACGAAGTTCGAGTCGTTCGAGCAGGTGGTCACCCTCACCCGCGCCGAGAACGTGCTCCGCCGGGATCGTCTGCGCCAGCTGAAGTCGCTGACGGCGCCCGAGTCGCTGCGCGTCCCCTTCGAGCGCTACCTCGCCGGCGCCGAGCGCAACCTCGTGCTCGCCGAGGGGCTGCTCTCCGCGGCGACCGACGGCGACCCCGACAGGGTGAACGAGCTGATTCGACAGATAAAGCTGCGCGGGCGCCGCAACCACAAGCTCGCGGCGGCGGCGTCGCTCGGGCGTTGCGCGCGCTAGCTGCGCGCCGTCGCAGAGTGCTTGTCGTCGTCGGCGTGTGAGCTGGCCGACAAGCTCGGCGTCGAGATGCCCGACGAGCCCGAGGAGGCGCCGCCCGCGGCGGGCGCCGACATGCCGGCCCAGCAGGGCCCGATCTCGCTCGAGAACCGCTTGGAGTAGAGGTGCCCTTGCGGGCATCCTGCCCGCGCCTGGATCAGGCAGCGCCATCCAGGCGCCGAGAACGGGCGGCTTCGCCGTCCCTCCTAACGACGGCGGCGACGTTGCGCGAGCGTCCGGCCGCGCTGGACGTACTCGCGCGCCTGGCGCCTGTAGCGCTCCTTGTCCGCCTCCGGCAGCGCCTGCCAGCGCTCCCATGCCATCAGCAGGACCGGCCAGGCGCGCCGGCCGGCGGAGGTCGCACGGGAGAGCCCACCGCGCCCTGGACCGCGGACCATCAGGCCTCCGCCACGCCGGTCTCGTGGCGGGCGGCGGCGCCGGTCGCCTCGACGTGCTCGAGGTACTCGAGGATCCGGTGAGAGTCGTGGATGACCTCCTCGCCGTGCACGAGCACCGGCACCCAGCGCTGACCGGTCAGCTCCTCGACCTCGGGACGATCGCGCTTGAGGAACGGGACGCGCACCTCGTCGGCCTCGATCCCCAGTGAGCGCAGCCGCCGCGCGACCTTGCCACAGCGGCAGACGAGGTCGGTGGGCGCCTTGCAGCGGTAGAGGGTCGCCATCGCAACCTCAGAGTATCGCGCAGGTGCCCGGTCAGCGCCGCCGCAGCCCCAGCCCATCGAGCACGCGCAGGCCCGCGGCGCTCGCGCTCTCGCCCACCGCGATCGCCGCGCCGGCGAGGCGGTACTGCAGCGGCTGCGAGCGCCGCGCGCGAGCGATCCGGTCCCCCTCACGCTCGAGGTACCACGTCACCGTGTCACTGAGAGTCTCCTCGTGCGGGCGCGCCTTCCAGCCCAGCTCACGCTTGGCCTTGGTCGCACGATAGGTCCAGAACTGGCTTCCCGCGAGCGCCTCCTGGGCGGTCAGCGTCGATGGGCCGAGGCCGAGCAGGCCCGCCGTCGCCAGCGCGAGCCCGCGCGGGACCTTGAGCGGCGGCTCGGCGCCGCTGAGGCGTCCGAGGTCGGCGAACAGGCGGTCGAAGGTGAAGTTGCGCCCGCCGAGGATGTAGCGCTCGCCCAGAACGCCGTGGGCATCGGCGAGCAGGTGCCCGGTGGCGACGTCGCGCACGTCGACGACGTTGAGCCCGCCATCGGCATAGGCGGGCACGTGGCCGAGCAGGAAGCTGCGCACCAAGCGCGTCGAGGTGACGTGCACGTCGCCCGGCCCGAAGACGACCGCCGGGTTGACGCACACCAGCGGCAGGCCCCGCGCGGCCAGACGAAACGCCTCCCCCTCGGCCTCGTGGACGGAGTTGACGTAGCCGATGCCGAGGTGCCCCGCGGTGAAGAGCTGGCGCTCGTCGGCGGCTCCGCCGCGCTCGGCGGGGCCCAGCGCCGCGGCGCTGGAGGTGCAGATAACGCGCTCGACGCCGGCCGCGAGGCACGCACCGAGAACCGAGCGCGTCCCGCCGACGTTGACCTCGAACAGCCGCTCGGTGTCCTCCGGGCGCAGCGAGGTAAAGCCTGCCGCGTGGAAGACCCTGTCCACCCCCTTCAGGGCGCGTCGTACGGAGCGCTTGTCGAGGATGTCGCAGCGCACGCGCTCGACCTCGAGGTCGTCGATCGCGCGCGTGTCCGAGTCGGCGCGGACGGTGATCCGCAAGTCGTCGCCGCGGCCGGCGAGCTCGCGCGCGAGGTGGCCACCGAGAAAGCCGGTCGCGCCGGTCAGCAGGGTCTTCGCCATGCCGGCTCGAGTCTAGTCGCGCTCACGGCGCCCGTGGCGCGGAAGCGACCATTAGGCTGCGCCGACAGTGCCCTCCGTCGCCGTTGTCTCGGACACCACCGCCTACCTCCCCCCCGGCCTGGCGGAGCAGCGGGGCATCGAGCTGGTGCCGCTGTACGTGGTCTTCGGGCCCGATCGCATCGAGCGCGAGTCCGACATCGTCGACTATCCGGCCTTCTTCGAGGAGCTGCGCGGCGCCGATTCGCTGCCGACCACGTCCCAGCCCTCGGTCGGCGACTTCGCGGCTGTCTACGAGCCGCTGCTCGCGGCGGGACGCGACGTGGTCTCGATCCACATCTCGGAGGGGTTGTCGGGCACCGCGTCGTCCGCGCGCCAGGCCGCCGAGCAGCTCGCGCGCGCCGGGGCCGGCGGCGGGCGGATCCGCGTGATCGACTCCGCCACCGCGGCCGGGGGGCTCGGAATGCTCGTGCTCGCCGCCGCCGCCGTCGCTCAGCGCAGCGGCGACCTCGACGAGGTCGAGCGCGTAGTCGTCGAGGCGCGCGCCGACCTGAAGATGTGGTTCGCCATCGACACGCTCGAGTTCCTCAAGCGCGGTGGGCGCATCGGCGCGGCCAGCGCCTGGATCGGATCGACGCTGCGCGTCAAGCCGATCCTCACCGTCGAGCGCGAGCTGACCCCGGTCGAGCGCGTACGCACCAGCGCGCGGGCGTTCCAGCGGTTGGTCGACTACGCCCACCAGCGCCACGAGTCCGGCGCCGATGGTTGGGCCGTGCAGCACATCTGCGCCCCGGAGGAGGCCGGCCGCCTCGTCGAGCGCTGCCGCGACGAGGTCTTCGGCTGCGACCCGCTGTTCGTCAGCGAGATCGGCCCGGTGCTCAGCGCGCACACCGGACCGGGCCTGCTCGGCGTGGGATCGATCTCCACGCGCTTCCTGGACTGACCAGGGCACCCGTGCGGTGTGCTGGCGTCCGACAGCGAGCGGACAATCCCCCCGGGCATGGCTCCGAGCGAGGTCACAGTTACCCGCACCGTCCTGCGCACAGTGCTGATCGTCGTCGCCGTGGCGGTGACCCTCTACCTGCTCTATCTGCTGCGGCGCCCAATCGGCTGGCTGTTCATCGCCACGTTTCTCGCCGTTGCCCTGTCGGGCCCGGTGAACCTCCTCCACCGGCGGCTGAAGCGCGGGTTTGCGATCACGCTCGTCTACCTCGGCCTGCTCGCGGTGCCGGTCATCCTCGGCGCGCTGCTGGTCCCGCCGCTGGTCACCGAGGCCAACGACCTCGCCGAGAACGCGCCCGAGTACGCGCGCGACGTCGCGGCCTTCGTCTCGGAGAACGACCGCCTGCGCGACCTCGACCGCGACTACGACATCACCGGCAAGCTGCAGGAGCGCGCGGCGGAGCTGCCCGAGCGCCTCGGCGGTGCGGCATCCACCCTGCGCGACCTCGGCCTCGGGATCGTCAACTCGATCTTCGCCCTGGTCACGATCCTGATCCTGACCGCGTTCATGCTCGGTGGCGGACGCCGGTGGATCGGCCACGGCCTGCGCTTCCTGCCTGAGGACCGGGCCGACCGCCTCGAGGGCGTGCTCGCGCGCTCGGCCACCGCGGTCGGCAACTACGTCGCCGGTGCGCTGGCCCAAGCGACCCTCGCCGGGATCCTGTCCTACCTCGTGCTGAGCATCCTCGGCGTGCCCTTCGCCGGGCCACTCGCGCTGATCGTCTTCTTCCTCGATCTGATCCCGCTCGTCGGCGCGACGATCGGCGCGGTCATCGTCGGGGTCGTCACCGTCTTCAGCGACTTCCCGACCGCGACGATCGTGTGGGCGATCTGGTCGATCGCCTACCAGCAGGTCGAGAACAACGTGATCCAACCGCAGATCCAGAAGCGGGCGGTCGACATCAGCCCGTTCGTGGTCGTCGTCGCCGTGCTCTTCGGCGGCACGCTGCTCGGCGTGCTCGGCGCGCTCGTGGCCGTGCCCGTGGCCGCGACGATCCAGATCGCGGCGCGTGAGTACGCGGACTACCGCGGGCTGGCGCCCCGCCCGGAGGCCGAAACCGGGACCGGCGACGCCGGTCCGGGCGCTCCGCCGGAGGGGCCGGACGAGCGGGCCGCCGGCGCGGCGCCCGCCTGAGCGGGCTCAGATTTCGGTCCGCCGTCGCTGAGCCAAGCATGGCGAGGAAGCAGGGAGCGACGCGTGCTCCGCACGCAAGCGACCGATGACAAAGCCAGGCGCCGGCTCAGCGGCGACGGCGCAGCAGCGAGAACGTGGCGGCCACGCCGCCGCCGATCAGGAAGCCGGCGGCGGCGGCACCGGCGAGCGCGGCCTGGCGGTTGTCCGCCAGCTGGCGGCGCCAGTTGGTCAGCTCGCCGACCTTCGAGCGCAGGTCGTTGACCGAGAAGGCCAGCTCCTGGCGGGTCGCCTCGATCGAGCCGCGGATCTGCTCCGGGGTGCGATCGGCCACTAGTGGTTCCCCGGCTTGCCGGAGCGCTCGCGCGAGCGCGACAGCTGGTCGCGCTCGACGCGCTGGGACTCGAGGGTCTGGCGCGTCAGCTTGGCCTCCTTGATCGCGAGGTCCGGGGTCGGTGGACCAGCGCCCAGCCAGCGCTTGGCGAGCAGCCCGGCGACCACGCCGAGCCCGACGAGAACCAAGACGACGATCAGGTAGCCGAGCCAGACAGGGCTGTCGAGGAGATCCTGGAAGAAGTAGGCGAGCGCGTGCAGGAAGTAGATCGCGGCCAGCGCGAGGAAGAAACCCGCGGCCACGCCCACGGCCGCGCCGCGGGCGAGCGTCTTCACCTTGGTCGTGACCTCGGCCTTGGCGAGCTCGATCTCCTCGCGGACCAGCAGCGACGCCTTCTCCGAGACCTCGACGACGATGTCGCCGAGGTTCTTGTCGGCGCCGTCGTTGCCCTGCGAGCTCATCGGGACAGCACCTTCAGCAGGCCCGCGAGCACGATGCCGCCGGCGAAGGCGGCGCCGACGTAGAGCTCAGGACGCTCGGCGAAGGGGTCCGTGGAGGCGGCGCCCTCGGGCCCGTCGGGGGAGGCGGCGTCGGTGGAGGCGGCGCCGGTCCCCCCGGCGCCCGACGGCGGGGCGCCCGGCGGCGGGGTGATCGGCGGCCCCACGAGCTTGCTCGCGTCGATCGGCGGCCTATGCCGGGTGCCCTCCATCAGAAGTCGGGCGGATCTTCGTCGAAGACCTTGACCCAGACGGCGGTGGCGATCCTGTTCGCGAGGATCGTCGTCAGGGCGCCGACGCCGGCCAGCAGGCCGCTCCACATCAGTCGCTTGCTGAGGTCGTTGCTCATTCGGCCCGGCATTCAACCAGACGCGGCCCGGGCGCTCGCCACCGGGATCTCGAGGCCGCCGCAGATGGCGTCGGTGACGAGTCCCTTGGCGCGCTCGAACTGCTCCTCGGTCGGAGGCAGCAGGTCGAAGATCCAGCCCGAGAGCAGCTGCTCGATCGCGCCGTAGAAGCACATCGCCGCGAACTCCGACGAGATGTCGGCCTTGAAGACCCCGTCGCGCCGGCCCGACTCGACGATCGCGGCAATGCCCTTGTAGGCCTCGCGAATCGTGCTCAGGTGCTGACGCCCGAACGAGTTCGCCGCGCGCGTGACCTCGACGATGATGACCTTCATCAGGTCGGGCTCGTGGCGGTAGGAGTCGATGATGAACGCGGCGACCAGATGCAACTTGTCGCGCGGGGAGATCTCCTGGCGGTCGATCTCGGCGATCGCATCGAGCATGACCTGCCAGCGCTCGAGGAAGATCTCATCGAGGATCTCCTCCTTGGAGTCGAAGTAGTGGTAGACGAGGCCGTACGCGACGCCCGCCTCGTCGGCGACGTCGGAGACGCGGCAGTGGTGAAAGCCCTGGCGGGCGAAGACCGTGATCGCGGCGTCGAGGATCAGGCGGCGCTTGTCGACGGCCCCGCGGCGGGCGGAGCGGGCCATCAGGCGCCGATCGTCTCGGGCCACCGATAGGTGGCGGGCATGCGGTTGGCGAGGCTCGGCAGGCTCGCTCGCACCTCGTCCTGGTGGGCCAGGTCGAGGTCGGCGGCCACGAAGCACTCCCGCTCACCTTCATCTTCTGCACGGGCGAGGACGTCTCCCCACGGGCCGACGATCTGTGAGCGTCCGTAGCTGTCGTACGCCGGGGGCGCGTGACCGATCTGACCGGCCGCGACGACAAACGCCTGGTTCTCGATCGCCCGAGCGCGCAGCAGCGTGTCCCAGTGCCCTGCCTCGCCGGTCTCCCGGGTGAACGCGGCGGGCACCGTGAGCACGCGCGCGCCCTGCACGGCGAGGATCCGATACAGCTCGGGGAAGCGCAGGTCGTAGCAGACGGTCAGGCCCAGGCGCGCGTCGCGCGCTTCGCTGGTGACGATCTCCTCGCCCGGCTGCTCGGTCTCCGACTCGCGGTACTCGGTCCCGCCGACGATGACGTCGAACATGTGGATCTTGCGGTAGACGCCGCGCACGCCGCCGTCGGGTCCGACGTGGACGCTGGTGTTGGCCAGCTTGGCATGGCCCTCGCGACGCTCGACGATCGAGCCCGCGACGAGGTCGATGCGCAGCTCGCGCGCGGTCTCGCGCGCCCAGCCCAGCGTCGGGCCACCGAGCGTCTCGGCGCCGGCCTCGAGCACCTCGGGATCGCCCAGCACGTTGAACTTCTCGGGCAGCACGACCAGCGTCGCGCCGTCGGCAGCCGCGTCGCGGGTCTGGCGGTCGGCGGCCGCGAGATTGCGTTCCTTGTACTGCGTCGAGTTGAGTTGAACGGCTGCCGCGCGCACCGGCCCTCCCCCTTGGCAGATTGACTCGTCAGTCAGGCGACTCTAGTGGGATTTGCCGAGCCGAGCCGGGCCGAGCCGCCCGACGCCCGGAAGGTCCGGGCGGCCCAGGTGGTCGAGCGCCTCGTCCAGCGCGAGGCAGCCGCCCCGGAGCATGGCGCAGGCTCCGTGCGCGAGCACGAGCTCGCCGCGGCGCGAGCGGACGTCGAATTCGATCATGTCGGCGCCCGCGTCCGCCGCCGCGTCGAACGAGCGCAGCGTGTTGGCGGGCGCCACAGTGCTCGCGCCCCCGTGACCGATGACCAACGTCATCTGAAGCGCTCGTCGCGTGAGGTGTGCATGTCGGAGCCTCGTCCCGTCGATCATCGACCTGCTGACGACAAGAAGTCCGACGGCCCGACACCTCTGGGTTGCGGACGCCCCCTTCGCTGCTTCGGCGACAGTCACCCACTCAGGCGACGGCCGTGTGCGACTTATACCACGCCGGCCCGGCACACCCCTCTCGGCGAGCCGGCTCCGACTGGGCTACTTCTCCAGCGTGCGCGTGTCGCGCGGCTCGAGGAACGGCTTGTCCAGCGGAGCCGACTGGCCCGCCTCGCGCTGCTGGCTGCGCTGCAGCTCGCAGTTGAACTCCGCGCCGAAGAGGATCGCGATGTTCGTGATCCAGAGCCAGACGAGGAACGCGATGACCCCGCCGATCGAGCCGTAGGTGGCGTTGTAGGAGCCGAAGTTGGCCACGTAGAAGGCGAACAGCAGCGACGCGACGATCCAGACCACGAGTGCCACCACGCCACCCGGGCTGACGAACTTGAAGCCCGGCTGCTTGACGTTGGGCGCCGTCTTGTAGAGGAAGGCGAACAGGAACGAGACCAGCAGCAGGATCACCGGGATCTTGGCGATGTCCCAGATCAGGACCGCCGTGCTCCCGGCTCCGACCAGATTGCCGACCTGGGTGGCCAGCGGCCCCGAGACCGCCACGCCGACCACGATCAGCACCAGCAAAATGATCAGCACGAGCACGATGCCGATCTGCTGGGGCTTGAGCTTCCAGACCGGGCGACCCTCCTCGACGTCGTAGATCGCGTTGGAGGCGCGCGAGAACGCCGCGACGTAGCTCGACGCGGAGTTCAGCGCGAGCACCAACCCGATCACGAATGCGATGCCCGCCGCGCCACCGCTGGACGCCAGGCCCTCGAGGGCACCGACGACGATCTCGCGCGCCGGCCCCGGAGCCGACTCCTCCACGTTGGAGATCAGCGCGTCGGACGTCGAGCTGCCGAGCAGTCCGACGACCGAGACGAGCGCGATCAGCGCGGGAAAGATCGCGAGCACGCCGTAGTAGGTCAGCGCGGCCGCCCAGTCGGTGATGTTGTCCGCCGAGAACTCCTTGAAGGTACGCTTGAGCGTCTCCTTCTTGGAGGTGCCGCCGAGGTCGCCCGGGCTGTCGGGCGCACGGCCGTCGGCCGCGCCGCGCGACTCGTGCTTCGCCTCGACGGTCTCCCGCTCGGTCCGGTGCTCCTGCTTGGCCATTGGTGGTCCCCGTCTTGCTTGTCAGTCGCCCGGCCAGACGCCCGTGAGCTTCTGAAAGCCCTGGGCGCCCTTGCGGTCGAGCGTCGCCTTGATCACCGCGAAGATCGCACCCTGGAGCGCGGCCGCGGGGAGGATCTCCTTCCAGCCGTACTCGCTCTCGCGAGCCGACGGTGCGTCCTCCTCGTCGGAGACGAGCTTCCAGATCTGCTTGAAGATCGCCCCGCCGATCATGCCCCCGAGCACTCCGAAGACGATGCCGAAGGGCGCGTAGAGCGCCTTCATCGGGTCCCCCTCCTGCGCAGCAGGAAGCCCAGCAGCAGCAGCGCTACGAAGGTGCCGAGGCCGGCGGCGAGCGGCGTCTGGTTCTCCTTCGCCTGCTCGCCGACCTCGCCGAGCTTGACCTGGGCCTGCCCCTGGGTCTCGCGCAGCTGCTCCCTGCCCTGCTCGACCTTCGTCCTGGCCTGGGCCTTGGTCTCCTCGACTTTGGCCTTGGCCTGGGCCTTGACGTCGGCCTTGGCGCTGAGCGCCTCGACGGTGTCGCCGAGCTCGGCGCGCGTGTCCTCGATCTGCGCGCGCAGCTCCTCCTGATCCTCTGGGAGCTCACTGCGCTCGGGCGCGGCCGCGACGCCGACGGCATCGTTGCCGGCACCCGTCGGCTCGCCTGCTTCGCGGTCTGCGTCCGCGCGACCGTAGACGCCGTGGCGCACTTGGTCCGCGCTCGGCGGCGCGTCGGGCGGTGCCATCGCGGGGTCATCCTTCTTCTGCCAAGGCTTCTTGGGACTCATCCGCGGCCTGCCCTCCCCTTCACTTCATCGACATCCTTCTTGGTGCTGGCGATCGCCTGCTCGGGCGCGGCCGGCGTGGCCTGGTCGACCTGCTTCTTGCCCGTCAGGCCGAGGACGCCGGCGATGGCGAACAGCACGGCGGTCACGATCAGCGCCGCGACCCAGGCTTCGAGAAACGTGGCGAGCACCAAGATGAGCGTCGCGATCAGCGCGCCGACGCCGTAGAGCGCGACCACGCCGGCGCCACCGAAGAGGCCGGCGCCGCGGCCGGCGCGCTTGCCCTTCTCCTTCATCTAGAGCTGGGCGAGCTGGAGCTCCTGCCGCACCAGGGTGGCCGTCTGCTGGGAGAGCTCTTGGATGAGCTCTCCCACCGGTTTCTCGTCAGTTCGATGTGTCGCCATGGCGCGGACTCTTCTCCGAAATGCTCGTGCATAAACCGAACCTGACCATCGGCATCCCGATCGCCGGCGTCAGGCCGCTCATCGGCTGACGACCGCCCGCTCGCGGGGACTCGACCGCGCCGGCACCGCCTCGTCCGCCCCTGGCTCATCCGTCGCCATGGTGCTCTCGACGGCGGGCGAGCTCGCCAGCGAGCGCGTGCCAAGCGCGACCACCGCCAGCGAGATCGCGAGCGTTGCGAGCATCAGCGGGTTGGGGGCCCAGGTCTCGCCCGCGAGCGTCGGCGCGAGCAGGACCGCCACGACGATCTGCACGACCAGCACGACGGGAAAGACACCGGACCACTATGCCGCCGTTCGCTCGTCGTCGTGGAACTCGCGCCCGCGCCCGCCACGGTCACGATGGACACGCGCTCGCCGCCCGGCGATCAACCGCACGGGCGCGTGCTCTCCACGCACGATCGCGACCGCAGGCCGCCGGCGCACCAGGCGCCCGAGCTCGGCGAGGTTCGGGAGGGTGAGCTCGCTGACCATCAGCAGCGACAGCAGCAGGCAGACGACCACCCCCGCGGCGGCGTGCACCGCGATCACGGTGAGCCCGGCGGCGATCAGGCCGGCCGGGGGGATCGGCAGGCCGACGAAGTG
>JBPCPD010000243.1:0-10695 GCA_050999535.1 Thermoleophilaceae bacterium | reverse complement strand
AGCGCCACTGCTCCTCGAGGTCACGCTTCTTGTTGGTCAGCTGGCGCTCGGTGTCGCGCAGGTTCGCGGCCTTCTCGAACTCCTGCGCCTCGATCGCCGCCTCCTTGTCGCGCCGCGTCGTCTCGATGTCCTCCTCGAGCTCGCGGTAGACGGGCGGGGCGGTCATCGACTTGATCCGCGCCCGTGCGGCTGCCTCGTCGACCAGATCGATCGCCTTGTCGGGCAGGAAGCGGTCGGATATGTAGCGGTCGGCCAGCTCGGCGGCCGCGGACAGCGCCTCGTCGGTGATGCCGACGCGGTGGTGGGTCTCGTAGCGGTCGCGCAGGCCCTTGAGGATCTGGACCGTCTCCTCGGTCGAGGGCTGCTCGACCCGGATCTGCTGGAAGCGACGCTCGAGCGCGGCGTCGCGCTCTAGGTACTTACGGTACTCGTCGAGCGTCGTCGCGCCGATCGTCTGCAGCTCACCGCGCGCGAGCGCGGGCTTGAGGATCGAGGCGGCGTCGATCGCACCCTCGGCGGCGCCGGCGCCGACGAGGTTGTGCAGCTCGTCGATGAACAGGACGATGTCGCCGCGCTGGGTGATCTCCTTCATCACCTTCTTCAGCCGCTCCTCGAACTCGCCGCGGTACTTGCTGCCGGCGACGAGCGCGGCCAGGTCGAGCGTGTAGATCTGCTTGTTGCGCAGCAGCTCGGGCACCTCGCCCGCGGTGATCCGCTGGGCCAGGCCCTCGACGACGGCGGTCTTGCCGACGCCCGGCTCCCCGATCAGGACCGGGTTGTTCTTCTGGCGGCGCGAGAGGATCTGCATGATGCGCTCGACCTCGGTCTCGCGACCGACGACGGGATCGAGCTTGCCCTCGGCGGCGAGCTTGGTCAGGTTGCGGCCGAACTGGTCGAGCAGCTTCGAGGACTTCTTGCCCTCGCCCTGGGCCTGGCCGCCCTGCGCGCTGCCCGAGCGCTGCCGGCCGCCGGGGCCGGAGAGCATGCGGATGACCTCGTTGCGGATCTTCTCCGAGTCCGCGTCGAAGTCGAGCAGGATGCGCGCCGCCACGCCCTCGTTCTCGCGCACCAGGCCGAGCAGGATGTGCTCGGTCCCGATGTAGTTGTGGCCGAGGCTCAGCGCCTCGCGCAGCGCGAGCTCGAGCACCTTCTTGGCCCTCGGCGTGAAGGGAATCTGTCCGGAGGTGACCTCCTCGCCCGACCCCACGATCCGGACCACCTGCGCGCGCACGCGCTCGACGGTGATGTCGAGCGACTCGAGCACGCGAGCGGCGAGCCCCTCCTCCTCGCGCAGCAGGCCGAGCAGGATGTGCTCGGTCCCGATGTAGTTGTGCTTCAGGATCCGGGCTTCCTCTTGGGCCAGGACGACCACCTGACGGGCCCGCTCTGTGAAGCGCTCGAACACGGTGCTGGATCCTTCGTTCGGGGTCTCGCGGGTCGGGAGCTTCCCCGGTGCCCTCTCCCTTTCTTCGGCCGCGAGGCCCGAAGGGATGAACGCCGAGTCGCTTCTGCGGCCCGGAGGCGAGTCTACCAACGGCCTGCGGTCGGGTCTGCGGTTCCGCGGGGCCGGGAAAAGCCGGTGCGAGCGAGAACGCGCGCGTCGGTCCGCGACCCGTCGCCCACGCCCGGGGGTGCTAGGCGTCGCGCATCGCCGGAAAGAGGACGACCTCGCGGATCGAGCCGCGGCCCGAGAGCAGCATCACGAGCCGGTCGATCCCGATCCCGATCCCGCCGGTGGGAGGCATTCCCTGCTCGAGCGCGCGCACGAAGTCGGCGTCGTATGGCTGGGCCTCCTCGTCGCCCGCGTCGCCGAGGCGTGTCTGCTCCTCGAAGCGGGCGCGCTGGACATCGGGGTCGTTGAGCTCGGTGAACGCGTTGGCGAGCTCCATCCCGCCTGCGAAGCACTCGAAGCGCTCGACCATCCCCTCCTGCGTGCGGTGGTGCTTGGCGAACGGCGACAGCTCGACGGGATAGTCGAGCAGGAACGTGGGCTCGCGCAGCGTCGGTTCGACGTGCTTGGACAGCAGCTCGTCGACCAGCCTCGGCCAGGTCTCGGTGGGGTCGAGCTCGATGCCCTGCGCACGGGCGGCGGCCACCAGAGCGCCGGCCTCGCGGTGGCCGAGCACGTCGATGCGGGTGCGCTTCTCGATCGCGCCGACGAGCGTCTCGCGCCGCCACGGCGCCGAGAGGTCGAGCTCGCCGTCGTAGCCCACCGCGTCGGCGACGAACGCGACGAGCTGCTCGAGCGCGGCCGCGATGTCGTTGTAGTCGGCGTAGGCCTCGTAGAACTCGAGCATCGTGAACTCGGGGTTGTGCTTGGGCGAGAGGCCCTCGTTGCGGAAGTCCTTGCCGAGCTCGTAGACGCGCTCGAGGCCGCCGACGATCAGCCGCTTGAGGTAGAGCTCGGTCGCGATGCGCAGGTAGAGGTCGCGACCGAGCGCGTTGTGGTGGGTCGTAAACGGCCGCGCCAGCGCGCCTCCGTAGAGGGGCTGGAGGACCGGCGTCTCAACCTCGAGGAAGCCACGCTCGTCGAGCCAGCGCCGCACCGCGGCGAGCACCCGGGAGCGCAGGATGAACAGCTCGCGCGCCGACGCGTTGGCGATCAGGTCGAGCTCGCGACGCCGGTAGCGCGTCTCGGTGTCCTCGAGACCGTGGTGCTTGGCGGGCGGGGCGAGCAGCGACTTGGCGAGCAGCGTCCAGGAGGTCGCCTTGAGCGTGAGCTCCCCGCGCCTGGACTTGAACGCAGTGCCGTCGACGCCGACCAGGTCGCCGAGGTCGAGGCTCGTGAGCGTGTCGAAGCCGGATCCGAGCACGTCCCTGCGCGCCTGGACCTGGAGCTTGCCCGAGCGATCGGTGAGGTCGAGGAAGGCTGCCTTGCCGAAGTCGCGGCGGGCGGTCAGGCGACCCGCGACGCGGTAGGAGACTTCGGTCTCGTCACCGGCCTCGAGGTCGCCGTGGGCCGCGTGCACCGACGCGGCCGGCTGCACCCCGGGGAACGCGTGCGGGAAGGGATCGATCCCGGCTTCGCGCAGGCGCTCGAGCTTGGCGCGGCGGTCGTCGTCGGGCATGGCCGAGAGCCTATGGAAGCATCGTCAAGCCGGCGCGACGACGGGGAGGCCGAGCGCGCCAGCGGCGTCGATCATGCGGCGGTCATAGGTGATCACCTCGGCGAGGTCGTCCCCGAGCGTCTGGGCGGCGGCGACGTGAATCGCGTCGAGCGTTCGCAGGGCATCGTCCGCGAGGTCGGCGGCGGCGCGCAGGAGCGGTTCGTCGAGGGCGATGAGCTCGATCTCGTCGAGCGCACGCCGCGCATCTGCGACCAGCCCGGCGCCACCCTTGCGCACCGCCCGCACGACCTCGACCTCGACCAGGGAGCTGGAGGTCATGCGCGCTGCGCCCGCGAGGTGAGAGACCAACGCGTCGGTCTCGCTCTCGGTGACGATCAGCTTGACGAGCGCGGAGGAGTCGAGGTAGGTCGCCACCTCAACGCTCATCCGCTCGCATCTCCTCCAGCACCTCGCTGGGAAGCGGCACGCCCGGCTTGGGCTCGACTGGGTCGATCACGTCCAAGAGATTGCCGCGCCCGGGCCTGATCCGACCCTCGGCCACCAACCGCTCATAGGTGCTCTCCTCGGGGATCGGCACCAGCCGCGCGACCGGCTCGCCTCGCTCGGTGACCTCTACCGTCTCACCCCGCTTTACCTCACGCAGGTAGCGGCTCGCGTTCTGCCGCAGTTCCCTGACTCCGATGGAGCGCATGAGCTACTTGTAGCACGTCGGCCCGAGGCGGGAGCGGAGCGCCGTGGAGCGCGACCCTCCAGCGGCGTCACCGCAGCGCAGTTGGCGAGCGCGTGGGCGTGCCTGCCAAGGAAGAGGGCGCCGGGCAGTGCTCTGCACGACCGGCGCCCGCTGCGTACTCCGAAGGAGTGATGACCCCGAGATGCGCAGGTTTGCAGCCGCCAGGTGCGCTCAGGCGGCTTCGATCTTGGTGATCTTGAGCTTGCGCGCGGGCCCGCGCGGGACCGGCACGGAGACGATCTCGCCGCGCTTGTGGCCCATCAGGGCCTTGCCCACCGGCGACTCGTTGGAGAGCTTCTGCTCGGCGGGGCTCGCTTCGGCGGAGCCGACGATCTTGAACTTCTGCGACTTGTCGGTCTTCTGATCCTTGAGGTGCACGGTGACGCCGACCGAGACGGCCGCGGTGTCGACGGCCGTCTCGTCGATGACGCTCGCGTTGCGCAGCTTCTCCTCGAGGTCCATGATCTGCTTCTCGAGCATCGCCTGCTCGTTCTTGGCGTCGTCGTACTCGGAGTTCTCGGCGATGTCGCCGAACTCGCGTGCGTCGCGGATGCGGTCCGCGACCTCACGCCGACGGGTGTTCGAGAGATGCTCGACCTTGGCCTGGAGCTCCTCGAGCCCCTCGGGTGTCAGCAGTGTCTCTCTCGGCATGGGAATGCTCCTCCCGCGGTCGCGCGTGCAAGGCGCGCGCCGGGCGAAGGACGCGGCAGTCTAGCAACGCCGCCCGGCGGCCCTTTCAGGCGGCGGCGGGGGCTCCGGCGACCTCGGCGAGCGGGCTCTCACCGGCCGCGATCGCGATCAGCGCGCGGCGTGCGTCGGCGGTCGTCGGGGCCTGCACCAGCGGCCGTGCCTGGTGCTTGTCCAGGCCTAGGCAGTCGGTGTACCAGGGATAGAACTTGCGCAGGTAGTGGCCCGCCCGCTCGACGCCGAGGTGCTCCTCGGCGCGATCGATGACCCATTCGAGCTCGGCGGCGACCTCGCGGGCCGTCGGCTCGCCGTCGCGCAGGCCGAGCAGGCGCTGGAAGCGCCACGGGTTGCCCAGCGATCCGCGCGCGAGCATCACGGCCGCTGCGCCGCTGCGCTCGAGGGCCTCGTGGGCGCGCTCGTCGGAGAGCAGGCCGCCGGAGAGAATCACCGGCACGGGGAGCGCCGCGACCAGCTCGGCGGCGAGTTCGTAGTCGGGACGGCCCTTGTGCTGCTGGGACGCGTAGCGTGGGTGGAAGCAGATCGCGGCGACTCCCGCCTCGTCGACCAGCCGGCGCGCGAGCTCGACTCCGTCGCGGTCGCCCGGACGCTGTCCGGGCCGCAGCTTGACGGTCACCGGCAGCCCCGAGCCCTCCCCGGCGGCCTTGGCGATGGCGACGGCGCGGTCAGGGTCGGCGAGCAGCGCGGCTCCGGCGCCGGTCTTGCAGACCTTGCGCACCGGGCAGCACATGTTGAGGTCGATGACGTCGGCGCCCGCTGCGGCGACGATCTCGGCGGCCGCCGCCATCACGGGCGCGTCGTGGCCGAAGAGCTGCATCGAGACGGGGTGCTCGTCGGGATGGATGCGCAGGAACTCGCGGATGGTGCGCTCGTTGCCGTGCTTGAGGCCGAAGCTCGAGACCATCTCCGAGACCACGTAGCCGGCGCCGTAGCGCCGTGCCTGCAGACGCACGAACCAGTTGCCGATGCCCGCCAGCGGGGCGAGCACGAGCCGGTTGGGCAGCTCGTGACCGGCGAGGGTCCAGCCGTCGGTGAGAAGCCGGGACATGACGCCGAGCGTAGACACCTGGCGTGAGCACCTCTGGTGCGCTCGGCATGACTCTCGTCGTTCAGGGCGCGGCGATTGTCAAGGCGCGGTCGCTTCCCGGGCAGAAGCTCGCCGGCCGGGTTCAGCCGCCGAAGTTGCGTTCCCAGATCAGGCGCAGGCCCTGCAGGGTCAGCAGGTCGTCCACCTCGTCGATCGCTTCGCAGAAGGGGACGATCGGACCGGCCAGCCCGCCGGTCGCGACGGCGGTCGCCTCCTCCCCCATCTCCTCGCGTATCCGGCCCACGATCGCGTCCACCTGGCCGGCGAAGCCGTAGATCACGCCGGACTGCAGCGCGGCCTGGGTGTTCTTGCCGATCACCGTGCGCGGCGGGTCGAGGTCGACCTTGAACAGTCGCGCCGCCCGGCTGGCGAGCGCGTCGATCGAGATCTCGACCCCGGGCGCCAGGACCCCGCCCAGGTACTCGCCGCCCGAGGACACGACGTCGTAGTTCGTGGACGTGCCGAAGTCGGCGACGATGCAGGCGCCTCCGCACCGTTCGTAGGCGGCCACGGAGTTCACGATGCGGTCGGCGCCGACCTCGTGGGGATTATCCATCAACACCGGCATCCCGATCTTCAGGTCCGGTCCCACGACGGCGAGCGCGCCCGCCAGGTAGCGCTCAGAGAGCGCCTCGTACTCGTGTCCGAGCTGAGGCACGACTGACGAGAGGATCGCACCGTGCACGTCGCGAAGCCGCAGGTCGCGCAACCCGAGCAGACCGGCGAGCGAGGTGGCGAGCTTGTCCGCGGTGTCCTCCCGGTCGGTGGCCAGCCGCCAGTGCTCGTGCAGCTGCTCGCCGCGGAAGAGCCCCACATGGGTCTGGGTATTGCCGACGTCGACCGCGAGCAGCATCGAGCGATTATCGCCTGCGGGCCCCGCGCGCGTGAACCGCCTGTGCCGCACCGCGGTCGCGCTGCGCGGAGAGCCCGAGCCGCTCGGCCCGGCGCACCGCCTCGGCGCGGTTGCGCGCACCGAGCTTGCGATACACAGCGCTTACGTGGTCCTTGACGGTGTGCGGCGAGAGGTGCAGCCGCGCGGCGATCTCGCGGTTGGTCGCCCCGGCGACGAGCACCTCGAGCACGTCGCGCTCGCGCGGGGACAGGGCTGCGGCTGCCGCCTCGGGGCTCGGGGCAAAGACGCTCTGGCCGGCCGCGACGCTGCGCACCGCGGCGGCCACCGCGTCGGCGCTCCACTCCTTGGAGACGAAGCCCGAGGCGCCGGCGGCGCGCGCGGCCTGGGGGGAGATCCACCCCGCCCCGGAGATCAGCAGCACGCGCGTCGAGGGCGATTCGCGCCGCAGCGCCTCGCACAGCTCGGCGCCGGAGTGCTCGCCGAGGAACAGGTCGACGAGCACGACGTGGGGTTGGTAGCGACGCGTGAGCTCGCGCGCCTGCTCGCCGTTGCCCGCGGTCAGGCAGCGCTCGACCCAGCTCTGCCCGCCGAGCAGCAGCCGGAAGCCCCACTGGACGACGTCGTGGTCGTCGACGACCAGCACGCGAACGCTGCCCGCGGCCGGGCTCACCGATCGTCCTCGATCGGGACGACCAGGCGAACGCGCCAGCACCCGGGCGCCGCGTTGCCGAACTCGACCACGCCACCGCGCTGGAGCGCGTCGAGCCCGGCGAGGCGCAGGCCCATGCCGGCGCCGCGGCCGCGCGTGCGCTGCGCCCCGTCATTGTGGACCTCGAGCTCGAAGGTCCCCGCGCCGGAGGCCACCCGCAGATCCACCTTCGAGGGCCGGGCGTGCTTGTGGGCGTTGCGCAGCGCCTCCGCGAGCACCGACTGCGCCAGGGCCTCGAGCGCGGCCGGAACCCCGGCGCCTGACCAGTCGAGCGCGACAGGGGTGCCGTAGTGACGCCCGAGGCGCTCGATCTCGCCGGCAAGGGTCGCGCCGGTGCTGCGCGGCATCTCGACCACGGGTCGCGCGAGCGCCGTGCGCAGATCGCCGACCGCCGCCTGGATCTCGTCCGCGCAGCGCTCGCGCTCGGCGGGCCCGAGCTCGTGCTCGGCGCCGAGCACGAGCGATACGCCGAACAGCCGCTGCATGACGCGATCCCGGACCTCGCGGGCGAGCCCGATGCGCTCGTCGAGCAGCCGCGCGTGCTGGTGGCGCTCGGCGGCGATGCGCGCGACGGCTGCCAGGGCAGCCGTCTTGCCGAGCGTCCACAGAGTGTGTCGCTCGGCGGCGGTCAGCTCGAAGCGCCCACCGCCACGGTCGGCGAAGACGACTCCGAGCCAGCGCCCGCCGGCGGCAACCGGCGTGCACGTCAGCGTCGTGCGCAGCGCGAAGCGGGCGTAGCGCGCCGGCAGCTCCCGCTCGAGGTCGTCGGAGACGACGACGACGCGGTCCTCGGCGAGCGCGCGCTGGGCGATCGGCGTCTCTTCGAGTGACCCGTACATCTGCTCGAGCAGCTCTGCCTCGATTCCGTGGCTGCCGGCCACCACCACGAGCTTGCGCGCGTCCTCGTAGAGCAGCAGCCCGGCGCGCTCCATGCTGGTCAACCGGCAGACCGTCTCGCACAGCCGGTCGTAGAACGGGCTCGACGCCCCGCCGCCGGCCTCGCCGGACGGCTCGTCGTCGAGGCCGGCGAGCAGCTCGACCATCGCCTCGAGCTGCTCGGTGTCGGGCACGGATGGTTCGGCCATCACCCGACTACTACCTCATCGGCGCCGTGCGTGACGGGGCCGGCGCGCGCCGCGTTGCGCCGGTCCCTCCAACCCGCCGTGGTGGGCGACGCGCTGGTCGGCCAGATCGGCCAGCACCGGCGCGAGCGGAGTCCCGTCGGGCAGCGCGAGCTCGGGGTCGAGCTCGAGCAGCGGGACGAGCACGAAAGCGCGCGCGGGGATGTCGGGATGAGGCAGCGTCAGCCGCTCCGAGCGGTGCACGAGACCGCCCAGCAACAACACGTCGACGTCGATCGGCCGCGGGCCATGGCGCGAACCGCCGGGGCGGCGGCCGAGCCCCCGCTCGACTGCCTTGCAGTGCTCGAGCAGCGCCTCGGGCTCCAGCCCGGTCTCGATCCGCAGGCATGCGTTGTAGAAGTCGCGCTGCTCGGTGACCTCGCCCTGAGGCGCCGTCAGGTAGACCGCCGAGGAGGCGACCACGTCGAGCTCGCCCCCGCCGAGTGCCGTGCGCGCCGCGCGCAGGTGCGCGCGGCGATCGCCCTCGTTGGAGCCGAGCCCGAGATAGCCGCGCACGCGCGCTCTGCGCCCGTGCGCGCCGTGGCATCCGCCGGCGCTCAGGGTTCGCGCCAGACCTCTACGGACACCTCGTCGACCGGGAGCGGAATCGGCGGCTCGGGCTTGGCCGCCTTCACGCGGACCGACTCGACGCCGAAGCGGTCGGCGAGGCGCTCGGAGACCGCCGCGCACAGGCGCTCGAGCGTGCGATAGGAGCGCTCCTGGGCGGCGAGCGCGACCTGCTCGCAGACCTCGCCGTAGTCGACCGTGTCCTCGACGCGATCGGTCACCAGCGCGTCGCAGCCCTGAAGCTCGAACGCGATGTCCATCACCAGCCGCTGACCGATGTCGCGCTCGGCCTCGGTCACGCCGTGACGCGTGTAGAGCGAGAGGCCGCTGATCTCGACGGTCACGGTCGGCTCGGCGTCCTCGAAGCCCTCGAGCTCGTCATCGTCTCCGGGCTCGAGCGGGTCGTGCTCCTCCATCACGGCTTCCCTCCTGTCGCGGGCGCCAACGCAGCAGCGGCCACGGCCAGCGCATCGGCCACGGGCAGTACATCATGGACCCGGAAGATCGCGGCACCGCGCTCGAGCGCGAGCACGTTCGTGGCGATCGTGCCGGGCAGCCGCTCGGCCTCCGGCCGGCCGCCCGTGAGCGTGCCGAGGAAGCTCTTACGCGAGGTGCCGACGACGAGCGGGCGGCCGATCGCGACCAGCTCGTCGCGGCGGCGCAGGAGCTCGAGGTTGTGCTCGAGCGACTTGCCGAAGCCGATCCCCGGGTCGAGCCAGATTCGCTCCTCGGCGACCCCCTCGGCGACGGCAAAGGCCAGCCGCTCCTCCAGGAAGGCGCGAACCTCGTTCACTACGTCGCCGTAGCGCGGGTCGCGCTGCATCGTGCGCGGCTCGCCGAGCATGTGCATCAGGCAGCAGGTCGCCCCGCGATCGGCGACCAGGCCGGCGAGCTCGGGCGCCGAGCGAAACGCCGCGACGTCGTTGACGATCGACGCGCCGGCGTCGAGCGCGGCCTCGGCGACCGCCAGCCTGCGCGTGTCGATGGAGATCGGAACGTGCTCGGCGGTCAGCCCCTCGATCACAGGCACCGCCCGGCCCAGCTCCTCGACCTCGGAGACCGGCGCGGCGCCCGGCCGCGTCGACTCGCCGCCGACGTCGAGGATCGCCGCGCCCTCGGCGGCGAGGCGGATGCCGTGGGCGACCGCGGCGTCGGGCTCGAGGAACTGCCCGCCGTCGGAGAACGAATCGGGCGTCACGTTGATCACGCCCATGATCACCGGCTGCGAGAGGTCGACCTCCATCGCCTGAAGTATCCAGGGCCGCCGCGTGCAGCACCCGCCGGCGCCGCGGCTAGGACGAGGGCTTCTCGGGCGCGTCGAGCCCGTGCATCTCGGCGGCGCCGCCCGCCAGGCCGGGCCGCGGCAGCGGCTTGGGGGCACGCTCGGGCTTGCGCTGGGGCAGCTCGGGCGTCGGCTGAGAGCCCTGGGGCAGCACCGGCTCGTCGGGACCGAAGACCTCCTCCTCGGGCTTGCCGTCGAGCAGGTCGATGAACTGCTCGCGCTCGATCGTCTCGCGGCGCAGCAGGACATCGGAGACACTCTCGAGGTGCTCCTTGTGCTGCGCGAGGATGTCGCGCGCCGCCTGGTGGGCCTGCTCGACGATGCGGCGGATCTCGCCGTCGATCTCACGCGCGATGTCATCCGAGTAGTCGGGCTCGGAGGAGAACTCGCGGCCGAGGAAGGGCTGTCCGTGGTCATGGCCGAAGACGCGCGGGCCGAGCTTCTCGGACATGCCGAAGCGCATCACCATCTGCTTCGCGGTCGCGGTCACCTTCTCGAGGTCGTTCGACGCGCCGCTGGTGACCTCGCTGAAGACGAGCTCCTCCGCGGCGCGCCCGCCGAGCGTCATCGCCA
>JBPCPD010000218.1:0-5282 GCA_050999535.1 Thermoleophilaceae bacterium | reverse complement strand
TGCCGCGTTCTGTGTGGGTGGTGGAGCGTTCGACCTCGCCGCCGGCCCGCCCCATCATGGGCAGCGCGTTGTCGATCTGTCGTTCGGGGTGGCGCAGCCGCGCCGACACGAACTCCGCGGTGTCCTTCTCGGGCAGGCCGCGCAGCACGCTCGTCGCCTCCCCGTGCGACTCGCCCACCCGTGCAATCTCGATCGCGAGCACCTCCTCGAGGTCCTCGACGAGGTCGGCGGCCGTCAGGTAGCGCCCGGCGGTCTCCTTGGCGGTCGCCTGCTCAACCACCGCCGCCAGCGTGGCCGATACCTCGGGCCGGCGCCGCTGGACGTCGGGAAGGGGCCCGCGCACGTGCGCCATCGCGACGGCGACCTGCGTGCTGCCGGTGAACGGCACCTCGCCGGTGAGCATCTCGTAGAGCACGACGCCGAGTGAGTAGACGTCTGACTGCTCGGTGACCTCTTGGCCCAGCGCCTGCTCGGGGGCGACGTAGTCGGTCGTGCCGAGCACGCGGCCCTCGGCGGTGAGCCCCGCGGCCTCGAGCGAGCGAGCGATGCCGAAGTCGGTCACCTTGGCCCGACCCTCGACGTCGATCAGCACGTTCTGGGGCTTGACGTCGCGGTGGACGAGCCGCTCGGCGTGCGCGGCCGAGAGCCCGCGGCCGATCTCGATCGCGTAGGCGATGGCGTCGTCGACGGGCAGCCGGCCGAGGCGGCCGATGCGGTCCTTGAGCGTCTCGCCCTCGACGTACTCGAGCACGATGTAGGGCGTCCCGCCGTCCTCGCCGAAGTCGATCACGGTGACCACGTGCGGGTGCGAGAGGCGTGCCACCGCCCGCGCCTCGCGCCGGAAGCGCTCGAGCTGATCCGCCTCCTCGGAGAGGTCGCGGTGCATCAGCTTGATCGCGACCCAGCGCTCGAGCGTGGGGTCGAAGGCCCGGTAGACGGTCGACATTCCCCCGGCGCCGATCTTCTCGTCCAGGCGGAAGCGCTCGTTGAGGAGGGTGCCGATCACTGGCTGCGTATTGTGGGGGTTTCCGTGGCCGTCCGCGTCCGCTGCATCACCGATCCGGCCTGCGTCTGGTCATGGGCCGCCGAGCCGGCCATCCGCGGTCTGATGGTGGAGTTCGGCGAGGGGCTTTCCTGGACCTTCGTGATGGGTGGGCTGGCGCGCGAGTTTCCGCCACGGGCGGGCGAGGGCCAGTCCGGATACGTGGCCCAGTGGCTCGAGGCGTGCGCGGTGTCGCAGATGCCCGTCGACCCGCGGATCTGGTACGAGGCGCCGCCGTCCTCGAGCTATCCGATGTGCCTGGCGGTCAAGGCCGCCGCCGAGCAGGGCTCCGGCGCGGTCTACCGCCTGCTGCGCGCGCTGCGCGAGGGCACCTTCTGCCTGCGGCGCAAGCTCGACACGACCGAGGCGCTGGTCGAAGCGGCGCGCGGGGCGGGGCTCGATGCGAAGCGGTTTCGCATCGACCTCGGCTCGCACGCGATCGTCGAGGCCTTCGGCGCCGACCTCGAGGAGGCTCGCGCGGCACCCGCCGTGGCGCGTGACGCGGGCGGGAATCGCTGCTCGGCGGGCCAGGACGATCAGCGGCCGCCGTTTCCGAGCTTCCGGTTCGAGGGCGAGGATGGCCGCGCGGCCTGGGTGTACGGCTGCCCGCCCGGCGAGGACCTGCGCGCCGCCGCGGTCGCGGCGGGCGCGCAGCCGTCCGGCGAGCCCCGCCCCGGCGTGCTCGAGGCGCTGAAGCGCTTCGGGCGCATGGCGCCGGTCGAAGTGGCCGCGGTCTGCGATCTGCCCGCGCCGAAGGCCGAGGCCGAGCTGAGCGATCTGGCGCTGCAGTGGCGCGCGCGGCCGGTGGCGGTGCTCGCCGGACGGCTGTGGGAGCCGGCTGGCTAGGCCGCCTCGAAGCCCCCGGCGGCGCCGCACAGGCCGGCCAGCGGCAGCTCCACGACCCCGCCGGCGTCGATGGCCTCGCCGATCACCGCGGCGCCGGGATGACGCTGCGCCAGCAGCGAGACCGCCCGCTCGGCGTGCTCGGCGGGCACGACGCAGCAGAAGCCGCAGCCCATGTTGAAGATCTCCCACATTTCCGCCGCCGCCGTGCCGCTGCGCGTGGCGATCAGGTCGAAGATCGCCGGGACCGGCAGCGGAGCGTCGACCCGGTAGCCCACCGGCGCGCCCAGGCGCAGCAGGTTCAGCAGTCCGTCGCCGGTGATGTGGGCCAGGCCGCGGACCTCGACATCGGAGGCGAGCAGGTCGCGGATCGCGCGCACGTAGATCACGGTCGGCTCGAGCAGGGCGTCCCCGACGCTCGCGCCTGCCAGCTCGGCGGGCCGCTCGACGAGATCGTTCAGCGCGCCGCGCGCGAGCGTATAGCCGTTGGAGTGCACGCCCGCGGACGGCAGGCCGATCACTGCGTCGCCAGGCTTGACGGCGTCGCCGGTCACCACGGCGCGCAGGTCGACCAGGCCGACGCACATCCCGACGAGGTCGATGCCGCCGGGCGAGGGGTGGCCGCGGATGAGCTCGGGAACGACGGCGAGCTCGCCCCCCGGGATCTCGACGCCCGCATCCTCGGCCCCCGCCTTCAGCCCGCGGCCGATCGCCGCGAGCATGCCCTCGTCGGCCTCCTCGACGGCGATGTAGTCGAGCACGGCGATCGGGTCCGCGCCGACGCAGATCACGTCGTTGACGTTCATCGCGATGCAGTCGATCCCGATCGTGTCGTAGCGCCCGAGCTGCTCGGCGACGATCAGCTTGGTGCCGACGCCGTCGGTCGAGAGCGCGAGACCGGAGTCCCCCGTGAGGCGCAGCACGTTGGCGTAGTGGCCCGAGCCCAGCAGCGCGCGCTGCCCGCGGCCGGTGTCGATCGTGCGCAGGATCTCGACGAGCGCGCCGATCCCCGCGCCCGCCCGGCCGCTGTCCACGCCGGCGCGCGCATAGGCGGAGTCGCCACTCATCGCGGCCATTGTGCCCGACGCGCAGGTCAACCCGCGTGCGGCGCCGACCCGCCCGGCCGCTGGCGCAGCGCGATCCGAGCTGCGGGCGAGCGACTCGAGCAGCTCGATGTCGTGGGCCTCGAACGGGTCGCCCGCGGCGCGCACGGCCGACAGGACGCCGTAGAGGCGCCGCCCGATCAGAACCGGCACGTGCGCTGAAGGGGCGGCCCCCTCGCGGCGCAGCGGAGCGCGCGAGCGCGCGATCTCGGCCAATCCGCCCGCGGTCAGGCCCGCCGCCTCAGGCGCGACCGGCGCGCCGGCGTTGGTGGCGGACGCGAGTGCCCGGTTCTCGCCGTAGGGCCGGTCGAGGCTCGCGCTCGCGGCCTGATTGATCAGCGGCGAGACCGCCCACACCGCGCCCGGCTCGACCCGATTTCGCTCGCTGTCGACGACCAGAAAGGCGCCGGCGTCGATGCGGGGGTGCGAGCGCAGCCGCTCCACGAGTGTCTCGAGGGGGTCGCCGGGGGCCCTGAACGAGGTGGCTGGACGTGGCATCTCAGCGGCAGGGCGGGGCACCGTCGTTGATCGCATCCTTAGTCGTCATGGGCGGATCGTCCAGCGTAGGAGCGATGCCGGCTCGGCGCCACCGGTCTGGCGCGCCGGCGGTGACGTGACCACGTGGCCTACATCGAGGCCGCGTCGGCGGCCGTCTCGCCCGGCGGTCCGCCGCGGCGATTGCGAACCACCAGGTAGACGAGGCCGACCACGATGCAGGCGGTGACGAAGTAGTCGACGTAGTGCAGCGAGTCCTTCCACGAGTCCCAGCGCTCGCCCGCCTGCTGACCGATGAAGGTGAGCATCAGCACCCACGGGACGCACCCCGCGAGCGTCAGCAGCGAGAAGCGCCAGAAGGGCATCCGCGCGACCCCCGCGGGCAGCGAGATGAAGGTGCGGATGATCGGCAGCATGCGCGTGAAGAAGACGGTGGCGTCACCGTGGCGCTCGAACCAGCGGTCGGCCCACTCGAGATGGCTCTGCTTGATGTGCAGCTTTCTGCCGTGCTTCTCGAGGATGTCCGTGCGCCCGTAATAGCCCACGGCGTACGCGATCCAGGAGCCGACGAGGTTCGCGAACGAACCTACCGCGACGGCCGCGGTCAGCGAGTAGCTGCCCTCGGAGACGGCGAACCCGGCGAACAGCATCGTCGCCTCGCTCGGCACGGGGATGCACGCCGACTCGAGCGTCATCAAGACGAAGATCCCCCACAGGCCGAGTGCCTCGACGACGTCGACGGCGACGTTGACGATCGGGTCGGTGATCGAGGCCAGCAGCGGGTTCGCGGTGAGCTCGAGCAGGGCCATCGGCAGCGGGTGAGGCTAGCGGGCGCCCACGGGGCCGGGGCGCAGCGAGGGTAGGGTGAGGGCCGTCGTGGCCGTCCCGCTCTTCGCCACCAGCCTCGACCGCTGCAAGCCCCGGCTCAACGAGAAGCTCGCCGAGGTGGTCGCCGGCGGGCGCTTCATCCTCGGGCCGGAGGTCGAGGCCTTCGAGGCCGAGCTCGCCGGCTACCTCGGCGTCGCGCACTGCGTCGGCGTCGGCAACGGCACCGACGCGCTGGCGATCGCTCTGCGTGCGCTGGGCGTCGGGCCCGGCGACGAGGTGGTCTGCCCCTCCTACACCTTTTACGCGACCGTCGAGGCGGCGCTCGACATCGGCGCCAAGCCGGTCTTCTGCGACATCGACCCCGAGACCTTCT
Organism: Thermoleophilaceae bacterium; assembly: GCA_050999535.1. Lineage (GTDB taxonomy): Bacteria > Actinomycetota > Thermoleophilia > Solirubrobacterales > Thermoleophilaceae > JAAYBF01. Next base: position 598 of record JBPCPD010000218.1, on the reverse strand, counting down.
GCGTCACCGCCGAAGCTGTCCGGGCGGTGATGGGTCCCCGCACGCGCGCCATCATCGCCGTGCACCTGTTCGGCAACGTCGCGCCCGTGGACGAGCTGCGCGCGCTCGGCGTGCCGGTGCTCGAGGACGCCGCCCAGGCGCTCGGCGCGCGCCTGCACGGCATACCCGCGGGGGCGCTCGGCGACGCGGCGACGTTCTCGTTCTTCCCGTCGAAGAACCTGCCGGGCCTCGTTGACGGCGGCGCCGTGGTGACCGACGACGACGAGGTCGCAAAGCTCGCGCGCCGGCTGCGCTCCCACGGCTCCGACGACAAGCGGACCTTCGTCGAGGTGGGCTACAACTCGCGCCTCGACGAGCTGCAGGCGGCCGCGCTGCGCGTCCTGCTGCCCGAGCTCGACGGCTGGAACGCCGCCCGCCGCGCCGCCGCCGAGGCCTACGAGCGCGCCGGCCTCGGCGAGCACCTCGCGCTGCCGCGCCCCGGACCGGGCGCCGAGCACGTCTACCACCTCTACGTCGCCCGGCACGAGCGCGCGGACGAGCTCGCCGCCGCGCTGGGGCGGCGCGGCATCGGCGCGCGCGGCTACTACCGCGTGCCGAT
>JBPCPD010000217.1:0-21553 GCA_050999535.1 Thermoleophilaceae bacterium | reverse complement strand
AAGGGACCCCGGGCGCGTCGTCGTCGTCGGCGTCCACTACGACACCAAGGACGTCCCGGGCTTCGTCGGCGCCAACGACGGGGCCTCGGGGACGGCCATCCTGATGCGCCTCGCGCGCACGCTGCGCCCGCGCAGGCTGCGGTCCACGATTGTCTTCATCGCCTTCGACGGCGAGGAGAGCCCGGCCGGCACCCCGGACGACCAGTTCGAGCAGCGCGGGCTGCGTGGCAGCAAGATCGCGGCGCCCGGCTACGCGAACGCCCGCGCGATGGTGCTGCTCGACTTCGTCGGCGAGCGCGGGTTGCGGATCCCCCGCGAGGCCACCTCCGACCAGCGTCTGTGGTCTGCGCTGCGCTCGGCCGCGCGCCGGGCGGGCGTGGGACCGGTCTTTCCCGACGAGGAGCAGGGTGGGCTGCTCGACGACCACATTCCGTTCATCCGCGAGGGCGTGCCCGCGATCGACCTGATCGACTTCGACTTCCCGTGCTTCCACCGGCGCTGCGACGACCTGTCGCGAATCTCACCGCGCAGCCTCGACGCGGTCGGCGAGACGATGCTCGAGCTGCTGCCGCGGCTGTGACCGGAGTCATCCTCGCCGGAGCTCGCGGCTCCTACACTTGGATCGATGCCCTCCGCTCCTGAGAAGCTGCTGCTCGCCGCTCCGCGCGGCTACTGCGCCGGTGTGGACCGCGCGGTTCAGACCGTCGAGCGCGCGCTCGAGCTCTACGGCCCGCCCGTCTACGTGCGCAAGGAGATCGTGCACAACAAGCACGTCGTCGCCGAGCTGCGCGAGCGTGGCGCGATCTTCGTCGACCAGGAGACCGAGGTCCCCGAGGGCGAGACCGTCGTCTTCTCCGCCCACGGCGTCGCGCCGAGCGTGCACCACAACGCCGGCGAGCGTCAGCTCAAGACGATCGACGCGACGTGCCCGCTGGTCACCAAGGTCCACGTCGAGGCGAAGAAGTTCGCCGCCGAGGGCTACACGATCGTGCTGATCGGCCACGCCGGCCACGAGGAGGTCGAGGGCACGATGGGCGAGGCGCCCGAGAACATCGTCCTGATCGAGACCGAGGAGGACGCGCAGCGGCTCGAGGTCGAGGACCCGGACAAGGTCGCCTTCATCTCCCAGACCACGCTGTCGGTCGACGAGACCAACGCGATCATCCTCAAGCTGCGCGAGCGCTTCCCCAACATCACCGGGCCGCGCACCGACGACATCTGCTACGCCACGACCAACCGCCAGATGGCGGTGCGCCAGATGGCCGGCGAGTGCGACCTCGTGCTCGTGATCGGCTCACGCAACTCGTCCAACTCCAACCGGCTCGTCGAGGTCGCGCGCGATCACGGCGCCGAGTCGCACCTGATCGACAACGAGGCGCAGGTGCGCGCGGAGTGGCTGCACGACAAGCGCGTCGTGGGGATCAGCTCCGGCGCGAGCGCCCCCGAGGAGCTGGTGCAGAGGCTCGTCGAGTTCTTCAGGGCACGTGGCACCGAGGACGTCTCGGAGTTCGACGTCGTCAAGGAGGACGTCCGGTTCATGCTGCCGAAGGAGATCCGCAAGGCGCTGGCGGCGACCGGTTAGGGTCGCGAGGCGGTCGAGGTTGCCGTGGCGCTGATCCGGCGTGGTCCGTCGCGATCACGCCGCGGTCGTCATCTAGAGGGCGCGGATGGCCTCGTCGATCGGGGTTTCGCCGCTGAGGAGGTCGAAGGTGTTGCCGATCGTCGAGGGCGTGGCCAGCACCGCCGCGAGCACGCGCGCCACGTCCTCACGGGGGACCTGCCCGCCCCGCTCGAGCTCCGGCGCGGCGGACACGCGCCCGGTGCCGGGGTCGTCGGTCAGCCCGCCCGGGCGCACGATCGTGTGGTCGAGGCCGGCCCGCTCCAGCGCCTCGTCGGCCTCGGCCTTCGCGGCGAAGTAGGGCTGCATCTCTCCGGGCTCGGCTGCCATCGCAGGCGCGCCGATGGCGCTGAGCATCACGTAACGCGCGACGCCGGTCTGCTTGGCGGCCTCGATCAGCTTTACCGCGGCGCCGAGGTCGACGGTGCGCTTGCGTTCGTCTCCGCTGCCCGGGCCGGCGCCGGCGGCGAACACCACCGCGTCGGCGTCCGCCACGTACTGCGCGAGGTCGTCCTCGACGCCGAGATCGCAGAGCACCGGCTCCGCGCCGACCGCCACGAGGGCGGAGGCCTGGTCGGGATTGCGGATCAGGCCCCGGCCGCGATGGCCGCCCTCCGCCAGGAGGGCGAGCAGCCTGAGCGCGACCTTCCCGTGTCCTCCGGCGACGACCACGTCCATACGAGCAAGCTTACGCTCGTGTCAGGCGTGCCCGCGCGTTCCTCGTGCCGGGCGTGCCGTTCGCTCCAGCGCTTGAGTGCCGTCGACGGCTGTGGCCACCACCGTCGCACTAACCTCCAGCCAGGCCGAGGGTTCCGCGGGAGGTGATCGAGAGCAGCCTCGGGCGGCGGCAGCTGCGGTTCGTACTCGCCTGGGCGGAGCTCCACCAAGACGAGCTCGCCGAGAACTGGCGGTGCGCCCGCGCGGGTGAAACACTTCAGCAGGTGGAGCCACTGCGATGATCGGCCTGACCCCCGACATAACAGAAGCCCGTGCCGTCTGCCACGGCGTACTTGCCGTCACGTTCGCCGACGGACTACAAGGCGAGGTCGAAGTCCTCAAGAGGATGCGCGGCCCCGTGTTCGACACGGCGCGCACATCCGAGGGCTTCGCGAGAGTCGAGGTCGACACCGAAACCGGCACGGTCACTTGGCCGGGTGGTGCGGACCTCGCGCCCGACACCCTCTACGAACGCGTACGCACCGGCACATGGCCCGACCAGAACCTCGCCGCCTGACCACTCGCAGCCGCGCCCGCCACCGCTCCCCGAACCAGGCAACGAGCCTGCTCTACGCCGACGCCACTCGTTGCGCCGGAAGCAGAAGTCGTCACGCGCCGCCCGCATTTGCCCCTGCTCTCGGCGCAAACGATCCCGGCGGCCGCGATCGGCCGTTCCACCGCGCCGGACACCGAGGAGCCGCCTTTCCCGGGGGGTGCCGGCACGGCGTCGCGGAGGTGGCCGGCCGCTCCTAGACTTGTCGTATGGCGGCGGCGGCGGCGACGACGCGCGTGGAGATCGACAGCGAGTTGCTGGCACGACTGCGTGCGCGGCATCCGGGCAAGGATGACCGTGCGCTTGTTGAGGATCTCGCTCGCGTCGACCTGGGGTTCAACGCATTGCGCGCTGCGCAGCAGCGCAACGCTCTCGCTGAGCAGGACGCGGCTGATCTAGCGGTTCGCGAGTCGCGTCGCGTTGCGGGGTGAGGCGTCTCGTTCTCGACGTCAGCGTGCTGCTGGCCGCGCCGGTTGGCCGGCCGGAGGGTTCCCCATCGCAGCGCGGTCGGGGACGATCGAGATGATTGCCTGCGAGACGCTGTTCGGCGAGTTCGAGCGCGGCCTCGAGGGCCGGTACTTCCGCGACCGAGTTCGGGAGGAAGAGCGCGTGCTGCTGTCCGCGATGGTGCGGGGCATTGCGACGGTGTTTCGCGATCCCGAATCTCCGCCGCGGGTGTCCGCGACCTATCGGACGACTACCTCGTGGCCCTCGCCTGTGCAGCGGACGCGGATGCGATCGTGACCGGCGACCGCGACCTCCTCGATTACGAGGGGCTCGAACCGCCAGCGGTCACCGCTCACCAGGCGTGCGCATCGCTCGGCCTACTCGAGCGATAGCGAAGGATCGCTGACTGCCGCGCCGTGCTGCAGTCAGAGAAGGGCGCGGATGTGCCGTCACATCAGCGCGGAAACAACTATCCTGATTTCGCTACATTTGCTTGGGCGATGAGCCGTCTCGACGTCCTGTCGGTCCCCGACGCGGCCCGGATCCTGCGGGTGGATCCCTCCCGGGTGAGGGCGCTGCTGGCGAACGGCCAGCTCGATGGCCAGAAGGTCGGAAGCCGGTGGCTGGTCACAGGCTCCAGCCTCCGCGAGCGTCAGCGCAGCCCGCGCGGACGCGGCCGTCGGCTGCGGCCGGCGAACGCCTGGGCGGTGCTGGCCTTGGCCTCCGGCGACGACGCTCCGTGGGTCAGCGAGCAGGAAGGTCGGCGCCTGAGCGGACTTCTCGCCGCGAGAGGGCTTGCAGGGCTGGTTGGGCGGCTCGGCGAGCGCTCCCGCGTCGAGCGGTTCTTCGGCCACCCCGGAGTCCTCAGCTCACTCCAGGAGGCAGACAACGTCATCCCGGCCGGCCCCCACGCGGCCCGCGATCGGGGGGAGCGGCTCGTCCCGGGCCAAGAGGCGGACATCTACGTTTCCGAGCCTCAGCGGGCCCACCTGATACGCGAGTTCGCGCTCGAGCCCAGCGACCAGCCCAACGCGATCATCCGGGTGTTGCCCGAGGGGCTCTGGCCTTTCCTGGACCGGCGCATGCCGCTGGCTGCCGTCGCCGTCGACCTCGCGGAGCTTCCGGACGCCCGCGCTCGCCGAATTGGGCGGCAGCTGATCGATCATCTGCACGCCGGCTGAAGCCGTGGACAGCGTCGAACTTGCTCCCGCCGATCCACGGAGCCGCGAGATCTGGAGGAGCGCGCTTGCTCTAATGGGGGAGCTCGAAGGCGAGTGGACCTTGATCGGGGGTCTGATGGTTCAGCTGCACGTGGCGCGCTACGCCGCCGGTGGAGTGCGCCCGACGGACGACCTCGACATCTTGGCGAACAGCCGCAACGCCCCAGCTTCACTGAGCGCATCTCGGAGAGGCTCGCGCAGCTCGGGTTCGAGCTGGCGACTCCGGTCGGCCTGAAGCGCGACACGGGGTATCGCTTCACGCGCGGCGACCAGGTCGTCGATGTCCTCGGGCCTGACGGTGTCGGCGCCAGGCAGCCCCGAACGATCGGCAACTTGGTGACGATCCAGGTCGAGGGCGGAACCCAGGCGCTCGCTCGCACCGAAGTCGTGCGGGTGCGGCTCGAGGGCGAGGAGACCGAGATTCGATGCCCTTCCCTGCTCGGCGCGATCCTCCTCAAGGCGCGGTCGGTCACGAAGAAGGACCGCGAGCGGGACCGTGAGGATCTCCTTCGGCTCTTGACGTGTGTCCAAGATCCCCAGGCGATGCGCGACCAGCTCAAGGACACCGAGTGCCGTTGGCTGTCGCGCGCCGATGCGACGCTCGCCTTCGATCCCGACCTGCCCACCTCTTCACCGAGGAACAGATCCGCCTCGCGCGCACCACGTGTCGCCTGCTCGCTGGCCCGAGCCGCCGGAAGTCGTCGGCCCAGCCTTGACCGCGGCCCGGCCTCGTCCCCGGCGACCGCTGGTGTGTCACGGCGGTGAACTGGCTACGCGCCCACGAGGAGGACGCCGCCGCCTACGTCGTGCTGGCCTCCACCCCACGAGCGGGCGCTCGAGATCGTCCCGCTCGCCGCGCTGAAGCAGCACGCCGTCGACGTGCCCGGGAGCCCAGCGCCCTCGACCTGTAGTGCGGTCACCGAAAGACGTCTCGGCGACGGGGCAGGCTGAGGCCGAGGCTCCGGGGAAGTCGCTGGGAACCAGCGACGTCAGGATCGTCTGTCGAATCGGGCCGGCTCTCAGGCAGGTGGACCTTCTAGTCGCCTCGGGCGCGGCGGGCGCCTCAGCGGTGTCCTCGGGCTCATCGAACAGACGCAGGTAGGGGTCGTAGCGAAACAGGCGCGAGCGGCGCTGTCCGGTCACTTTGAGCACCAGGCCCAGCTCCTCGAAGCGATCTGAGAGCTGAGCACCGCCTCACGCCGGACGTACATCCCGACGAAGAAGTCGGGATCGGGAAGACGTTGACCACACCGTCGAGTCGGCCGAGGGCCAGGTTTGCCCTGCCCAGCAGGGCCTGAAGCGGCTCGAGGTCGAGCGGCGGAGCCGGTGGGAGCGGCGCTGGTCGGAACGCTTCGTAGCCGCTGGGCTGCGTCACGACTGACCGGCGCGATGGGAGAGGCGTGAAAGCGCGCTTCAGCAACGCCCGAGGACGACGACCACTGGATGGCCGGCCATCGCCGAACGGATTGGGAGGAGTGACCGGGTGCGGCCGGGTCCACTACCCGTAGCGGCGCAGTCGGGGCCACAGCTCGGCCCAGGGCTCGCGTGGTTCGGTGCACGACCAGACCGGTGTCCCCTCCTCCTCGTTGTCGATGCCGGTGTCGATCCGCGCGCGCACCGTGCAGCCTGCGAAGTCGCGGTCGAGGTCAGCGCGGCGGCGGAACCCGACCACGATCACCGGGCCGCGGCTGGCAGGCGGCACGCCCCAGTCGGCGTAGCCGTTGTGGCCGCTGAAGGCCGGCGGCAGGCCCAGGTCCGGGCCGTAGCGGTCGAGTGCCCCGGCCTGGCCGTAGTTGCGGGTGAACAGAACCGCTCGTTCGCCCTCTGCCAGCCGATCGCGCACACCCGCCACCGTGTCGGCCAGCGCGGGCCATCCGACCGTCTCGCCCACGTCGGGGTTGGCGGCGATCACCGGTCCGAGGCGATCGACCGCCAGCAGCGGCAGGCCGATCGCTCCACAGATCCCCGCGCTGGCTGCCACGGCGCCGGCCAGGGCCAGCCGCCTTGTCCGCGCCCTGCCGCGATCGAGCCAGCGATCGACCGTCACGGCTCCGGCCGCCAGCAGCAGCGCCAGCATCCCGGCCAGGTAGTAGGGCTTTCCCCCGGTGGCCATGAAGAGCACGGCCAGCACCACCCAGGTCCAGCCCAGGAAGCGGTAGGCGCGCAGCTCGGGGTCGCCGAGCAGGCGCACCAGCCCGGCGATCCAGACGGGCGCCAGCACCGGTCCCACGAGCAGCGCCTGGAATGGCAGCAGGGCCCACCGCGGCTGCGAGCTGGTGGACCCGCCCCCGGCGATCGCCGCCGAGACCTCGAGCTGCGGCCAGCCGTGGTCGGCCTGCCAGATCAGCCACGGCAGCCACAGCACGACCGCGGCGCCCGCCCCCGCCCACACCCACCGACTGCGGAGCAGGTGCCGCGGGCCGGCGATCGCCACCCCCGCGAGCAGGCCGGCGGCCAGGAACGCGGGCAGCGGCTTGTTGAGCAGGCCGACTCCGAGCACCAGGCCGGCCACGAGCCACAGCCGGTCGCGGCCCGTGCGCAGCGCGCGCACGGCGAGCCACGTGACCGCCGTCCACACGAGCAGGTCGAAGGTGGTGGTGCCGAGGGTGTGGCCGGCCTGCAGGAAGATGACTCCCGTGGCCGTGCACGCGGCGGCGATCAGCTCGGCGCGCCGGCCGCCGCCGAGCTCGCGGGCGAGCAGGCCGGCCAGCAGCACGATGGCCCCCACGGCAAGCGCGGCGGGCAGCCGCAGCGCGACCAGCGAGCTTGGCGCGATCTCCCCCATCGCCCGGGCCACGAGCGGTGTCAGCACGCCTTGGTCGGGGTAGGCCCAGGCGAGGTTCTCTCCAGCCTGCACGAAGTAGAGCTCGTCGCGGTGTGGCCCGTAACGGCCGCTCAGCGCCACGAGCACGGTCGTGAGGACGAGGGCGACCCACAGCGACGGAGGTACGGAGGGGATGGAGAAGCGCGCGCTCGGACGCGAGCGGCGCGACGCGCCCGCCGAGGGACCCGGCTGCCTGGGCATGTGCAGAGTTCTACGCGACCGCGGACGAGGACGAGGACAGGCGGCCCACCCCACCGGCTCCGACGCCCGAGGGCCGGCGCGCGTCAGCTGCTGCCGCCCGAAGGCCGGGCCGTGAGCTTTACATCTCGGTCACCGGGCGGCTACATGAGCCCCGCCGATCGCTGATTCCTTTACGAGCGTCAAAGACGTCAAGCGTGGAGGTATGCATGTCGGCGCCGACCAGCGGGCCGACACGCCACGCCTGCTGGCCGAGAACCCGCACATCAAGTTCTTCAACGACCTGCGTGGCTACGTGCGCTGCCGGGTGACCGAATCCGAGTGGCGGGCGGACTACCGCGTGGTGCCGTTCGTCAGCCGCAAGGGCGCGGCGATCTCCACCAGGGCATCGTTCGTCGTCCAGGACGGCACACCCGGCCTGGAGCAGATCGGTGCGCGCGCCGTAGCGGGTGCCCGCAAGCAGTCCAGCGTCACCGAGGGCGACCGCGTCCGCCGGCAGGAGCTGGCGCGCTGAGGACTACGCGGCGCCGACCGCGAGCTCGATGTTCCCGTGCCCGTTGGACGACGCGGGGACCTCGGGAGGCTCGTCGATGCCCTCCGGGTTGAGCCGGCGCTCGAGCTCGCCGAGCGCGAGTCCGAAGAGCAGGTGTCGCCAGGTCGCCTGGGCAAAGGCGTTGGCGTTGTTCGTAAGCGGCGTCAGCTCTCCGCGCGCGGGGTGGTAGCGGTCGGTCAGGCGACCGAGCGGCCACAGCGCCACGTGCTCGGCAAGGGCCATCGTCACCGCGCGCCCGGTCAACGGGCCGGGCAGGAACGGGCGCAGCTGGGCGTAGGCGGCCCCGAAGAGCGCGCCGCTTGCGAGGTGCAGGGCCAGCCCCGCGGCCGGCCAGGCGTCACTGCGGATGACCAGCTTGCCGAGCAGCTCGACATCGTCGTAGCCGCAGTCGAATGCCCGCTTGTCGGCCGGCTGCTGGGCCGCCCAGGCGGCGGCGGCTGCCACGCCCGCGATCGCGCCGTTGACGCTTCGTCTGAGATCCATCGCCCACCAGCGTAACGGCGGCGCACGGCCCGGGTAGCTAGAGGTTCATGCGGACGGCCGAGGAGCAGCGTCTCAGCGTCTATCACGAGCGCACTCGCCGCCGTGGCGTGCACCCGATCGTCTACTGGCTCGCACGCGCGGTGATCCAGTCCGCGATTCACGTCTACTTCCGCCTGCGCCGCACCGGCCGGGGTCACATCCCCGACGGCGGCGTGATCCTCGCGGCCAACCACCGCAGCTTCCTGGACCCGTTCGTCGTCGGCTGCTGCCTGCGCCGCCCGACCTACTTCGTCGCCAAGCAGGAGCTGTTCGGCAACCGCTTCGTCGGGTGGTTCCTCAACTGCATGGGCGCCTTCCCGGTCCGTCGCGGCGAGTCCGACGAGCAGTCGACGGCCACGGCGCTGGCGCTGCTCGAGCGCGGCGCGGCAGTCGTGATCTTCCCCGAGGGCACCCGCTGTCGCTCCGGCCCGCTGAACACGCCCAGGCGCGGCGTCGGGCGCCTGGCGCTTGCCGCTGGCGCTCCGGTCGTGCCGATCGCCGTGATGGGCACCGAGCGCGCCCGCCGCGGCTGGCGCATCCGTCCGGTTCGCGTCGATGTGCGCTGCGGCCCTGCGCTGACCTATCCGCGCGTGGAGAATGCCTCCAAGCGGCTCGCGAGCGAGGTCACCGCGCGTATCTGGCCCTGCGTCGAGCTGCAGTGGGCCTGGCTGGGTGGACCGCTGGGCCCATCGGCGCCACCAGCCGCCGAGGCGCGCGAGCGCCGGGCGGCTTGATGATGGTCGATTCCGCATTCACGCCGCCCCCGCGGGCACGTGAGCTTCGATCGACCATCTGAGCGGACTAGGCTCCATCGTGCGTGCACCCGGTCCAGGACAAACGCCGCCTCGACGGCGACTTCACCGAACTCTACCGCAGCCACCTGCGCGACGTCTACAGCTACGCCTACTACCGGATCGGCAACCACCACGACGCCGAGGACCTGACCGAGCAGACCTTCCTGCAGGCCTACCGGCACTTCGAGCGCGCGCAGCGCGAGTCCGACGGGCGGCCGCTGCGGCCGTGGCTGATCCGGATCGCGCACAACCTCGCCGCCAACTACTACCGCGACCGTTCGCGGCGCCCGCAGACCCACCTCGACGACGCCCCGGTGCTCAGCGCGCCGCACGACACCGAGACCCTGGTGGAGGGCCGGCAGGAGCTGCGGGCCGTCCTCGAGGGGGTCTCCAGCCTGCCCGACGATCGCCGCGAGGCCCTGATCATGCGCTTCGCGCTGGACATGGACAACCGCGAGATCGCGCGGGCGCTCGCGCGTACCGAGGGTGCGACCAAGGTGCTCATTCATCGTGCGATCAGGCAACTCGAGCAGCGGCTGGAGGCCGGCGATGAGCAGCGGTAGCCGATGAGCCAGATTCAGGAGATCGAGGCGATGCTGCGCTCGGCGCTCGTGCCGGTCGAGCCCTCGGAGGCGTTGGGCGACCGGGTCGTGCGCACCCTCTCCGAGCTCACCGGCGCCGCTGCGGACGAGCTTGCCGACTGGGAGCTGTCTGCGATGCGCGATCCGCGCAACTGGGCTCGCCCGGCGACGGCGGCGGTGATCGGAGGTACGGCCGCCGGTGCGCTCGTGCTGGCGCGGGCGCGCCAGGCGCACAAGCGGCGCAGCACCCGCGGCGCGCGGGCGCTCGGGCGCAGCAGCGGCGGTCCGCGGGCCCTGGAGCGCAGCCTGCGCGGCGTCTCCGGGGGGCTCCGTCGGCGGATCGTCGGCTGATCGGGCGCCCGTGGGATTGCCGCGGATCGTCGGCTGATCGGGCGCGCGCGCAGGATTGCCCGGCGTGCCGGCGGATGAGCGCCATCGCCGTCGGTGATCCGGATCCGACGCGCCGGCGAATCACCTCCAGGACGTGAACCACCCAGCCGATATCGCCACCCTCGCCGACGAGGAGATGATGCATCTCGTCCAGGACGGCGACCCGCGTGCCTTCGAGCTGCTCTACGACCGCCACGGCGGCGCGTCGTTCGCGCTCGCCTACCGGATGGTCGGCGATCGCGTGACCGCCGAGGACATCTCCCAGGAGGCGTTCCTCTCGATCTGGCGCAGCCGCACGCGCTACCAGGCCGAGCGCGGCAGCGTGCGCACCTGGGTGCTCGGGATCGTCCACCACCGCGCGATCGACGCGCTGCGGCGCAACCTCGTCCACGAGCGCCGGCGCAGCAGCGCCGAGGGCATCGAGGAGCGCCACGAGGCGCCCGAGCGCGAGCGCACCGACGTCGAGGCCGGCCGGCGTGAGGATGCCCGCCACGTGCGGTCCGCGTTGGGGGAGCTGCCCGAGGCGCAGGCCCGCGTGATCGAGCTCGCCTAATTCGGCGGCTTCTCCCACAGTCAGATCGCCGACATGCTCGAGATGCCGATCGGCACCGTCAAGGGGCGGATGCGGCTCGGCCTGGAGAAGCTGCGCCAGGGCCTCGCGGAGAAGATCGCATGAGCGTCGAGCGCCACGACATCCACGCCGAGGACCCCGCTCCCTACGTGCTCGGTGCGTTGACCGAGTCCGAGGTTCGCCGCTTCGAGTCCCACGTCGCGGCCTGCGCGGTCTGCCGCGACGAGGTCGAGCGCCTGCGCCCGGCCGCCGACGCGCTGCCGCGCTCGGTCGAGCCCGTCAGCCCGCCCGCAAGCCTCAAGCAGGCGCTGATGGCGGTCGTCGAGGACGACGTGCGCACGCGCGACGGTGCCTCCGAGACGGTCGCGGCCGCTTCCAAGCGCCCCGGCGCGCTGGCGCGGATGCGCAAGCGGCTGTCGGGCGGCGGGCGTCCCGCACTGGCATGGGCGAGCGCCTGCTGCGCGCTCTTCGTCGGCCTACTCGCCGGCGGCTACGGCGTGACTCAATTCACCGCCGAGGAGGAGCAGCGCGGGCGCACCGTCGCAGCCAAGATCGACGAGGCGCGCCTGCCCTCGGGCAGTGGCAGCCTCGTGGTGCCCGCGAGCATGCGCGACGGCGGTGTGCTGCGCGTCCACGGCCTCCCGGCGCTGGACAGCGACTCCGTCTACCAGGTCTGGGTGCGACGCGGCGGCGAGATGATCTCGCAGTCGCTGTTCAGCGTCGGCCAGAACGGGGAGGGCGCGGCGGCGGTCACCGACGACCTCGAGGACGCCGACGCGGTGCTGATCACGCGCGAGGACGTCGGGGGCGCCAAGGCCCCCAGCGAGAACCCGGTCCTCACCGTCCCGCTGTAGCGGCTCGCCCGCGCGCCGGCGACCGCGTGCGCCCTCACTAGTCTCAGGTCCGCGCATGGAGACGTGCTACCGCCATCCCGATCGCCAGACGGGCGTCTCGTGCTCGAACTGCGGGCGGGCGATCTGTCCCGACTGCATGACCTCGACGTCGGTCGGGATGCGCTGCCCCGAGTGCTCGCGCCAGAAGACCAAGGTCAAGACGATGGGGTCGGTGACCGAGCCGACCCTGACCTACGCCCTGATCGGGGTCAACGTCGTGGTGGCGTTGGGGGCCGTCTTCAGCGGCGCCGGCGCGACCGGCGGCAGCGGCGGGTCGCCGCTGCTGACCGACGGCGGACTCGCGGGCGTCGCGGTGGGCGATGGCGAGTACTGGCGCCTGATCACCTCCGGCTTCCTGCACTTCGGGCTCATCCACCTGCTCTTCAACATGTTCGCCCTCTACATCCTCGGCGGGCTGCTCGAGCCGGCGATCGGGCGGCTGCGTTTCGGGATCGTCTACTCCGTCTCTCTGCTCGGCGGCTCATTCGGCGCGCTGCTGCTCAGCGACCCGCGCTCGCTGACCGCGGGCGCCTCCGGCGCGGTGTTCGGGATGATGGCCGCCGCGGTGATCGTGATGCGCAACCGCGGGATCAACCCGATGGAGAGCGGGCTCGGGCTGTGGATCGGGCTCAACCTCCTGATCACGTTCACGATCCCGAACATCTCGATCGGCGGCCACATCGGCGGGCTGATCGCGGGCGGGCTCGCCGCGCTGGCGATGTTCGACCTCGCCGATCGCGTGCGCCTGCCGCGCCAGGCGCCGATGCTGATCGCCGCGGGCATCGGCGTGCTCAGCGTCGCCGGCTCGATCGCCATCGCCTGAGCCTGAGCCCGTCTGAGGCTCAGGCCAGGCCCTCGGCCGCGAGCGTCGCACGCAGCCCCTGCTCGAGTGGCGTGGCTGAGAGCCCGGGCAGCAGCTCGCGCAGGCGGCTCAGGTCGGCGGCGAGCACCGGGCGGTCGCTGGGGCGCATGCGCGCCGGGTCGCGCTGCACGCGCAGGTCACGGCCGGTGATGGCGCGCAGCGCCTCGAGCAGGTCGTCGACGCTGGCCGCCCGCCCGCCGGCGACGTTGACCGGGCCGCGGCCGTCGGGCAGCTCGAGCAGCCCCGCGATCGCCCGCACGGCGTCGTCGACGAAGAGCCAGTCGCGGCGGGCCTGCGTGTTGCCCAGCGCGAGCGCGTCGCCCGCGTGCAGCTGCTCGAGGATCGCGGGCAGGACGTGCGGGTTGGTCTCGCCCGGGCCGTAGACGTTGAACAGCCGCAGCGCCTGCGTCACGGTTTCGGGATTACGCTCGGCGTGCTCTGCCAGCAGACGCTCCGCGGCAAGCTTGGAGCGCCCGTACACGCTCGGCGGGGCGAGCCGATCCGACTCGGAGTGGGGGTGGGCGCCCGGTTCGTAGAGGTCCGCCGTCGAGGCGAGCAGGATGCGGCGGACCCCGGTGGCCCGCGTGGCCTCGAGCAGGTGACGCGTGCCGTGCACGTTGATCGCGTCGGTCTGCTCGGGGTTGGCCTCGCACCACGGGATGAAGTGCCGCGCGGCGAGGTGAGCGATCGCGGTCGGCTCGGCCTGCTCGACGGCGCGCGCGACCGCGTCGCGGTCGCGCAGGTCGGCCTCCAGCACGTGCACCCCGGCCAGCGGCGCGAGCCGCTCGCGGGCGCCGACGCTGAAGTCGTCGAGCACCGCGACCTCGTGGCCGCGGCGGCGCAGCTCCGCGACGAGCGGCACGCCGATGAACCCGGCACCGCCGGTCATCAGGACGCGGGTCACGCCGAGCCGATCGTCGCGCGCACAGCGCCCGCGTAGGTGCGGGCGAAATCGCGCCGGCGCTCGGGCAGCGCCGCCGCGGCCTGCTCGGCGAGGCGCGCTTCGGCGTGCGGGTCGCGCCGCGTCCAGGCGGTCCAGATCAGCTCGGCGAGGCCCTCGGCGTCGTCGGGGTCGAACAGCTCTCCACCCGGCGGGTCCTGCTCGCGGTGGACCGGGATGCTCGACAGCAGCACTCGCTTGCCCGCCGAGCGTGCCTCCTCGACGGTCGTGCTCCAGCCCTCGAAACGCGACGGGTTGATCAGCGCGACCGATTCGCGCAGCAGCGCGGCGACGTGGGGGTAGGGCACCACGCCGAGCAGCCGGAGGTCCTCGCCGACGCCGCAGGAGGCGATGTGGGCTACCAGCTCGTGGTAGTGGTCGGGGCGGCGCCGGTCGACGGGTGCGCCCGTCGCCAGCACGCGCACCCGCCGCCCGCCGGCGCGCAGGATGCGCAGCGCGTCGACGACGAGGCGATGGTTCTTGTGCACCCAGAACTGGTTCGGCAGGTACAGGTAGGGCCCGTCGACTCCGTAGCGCGCGTGCAGTTGCTCGCGGTCGGGTTGGCGCTCGCGCGGCACCGGGTCGACGACGAAGCGCAGGACGGTGGTCTTGCCCGCCGCGCGGCTGGAGAGATCGATCAGGTCGCGCTCACCGGCCAGGCTGGAGACGACGAGATGGGTGGCGAAGCGGGCGAGCAGGCGGTAGCGCGCCTCGCGGAAGGCCAGCGTGCGCCGGTCGAAGAGCTCGGGCAGGTGGCGGTGCTGGAGGTCGGGGACCCAGCCGAGCGCCGGCGTCGCGCCGTAGCGGCCGAGGTGGCCCGAGTGCGAGAGCACGGCGATGTCGTGGCGCTCGAGCAGGTGGCCGAGCGGGCGGTCGCAGACGAGCCCGTTGCGCCACACCGCCCGGGCGACGCCGCCGGGCGAGCGCGGATCGAGCATCGCGACGCGGTGGCGCTCGACCTCGGGCAGCTCCGCGATCAGCGGGTGCTCGTCACCGGCGGCGAGGAACACGACCGGCTCGATGCCGCTCTCGGGATCGGCGAGGATGGCGCGCAGCAGGGTTCGGTAGTAGGTCCAGCTCGCCATCCAGCCCACCGTGCGCCCCGCGAGCACGAAGCCCACGCGCGTCACGCGCCGGCCCCGTGCAGGCTGATCGCGAGCCGGTACGCCTCGACGTGGCGCTCGGCGCTCGCGGCCCACGAGAACCGTGCGGCGTGCTCGAGGCCCGCGGCGGACAGGCGCTCGCGCAGCGCGCGGTCGCCGTGGACGGTGACCAGCGCCTCGGCGAGCCCGCCGGGCGGGCAGGTCAGCGCAGCCGCGCCGTAGGTCTCGTCGGCCGCATCGCTGCGCAGCGCGACGACCGGCACCCCGGCGGCCATCGCCTCGAGCGGCGTCAGTCCGAAGCCCTCGTAGGGCGACGGATGCACGAGCGCGAGCGCGCCGTGCAGCAGCTCGGCGAGACGTCTGGGGTCCGGCGCGGGCTCGCCGAACACGCCCGCGGGACCCGCGCGCCGGGCCGCCTCGCCCGCCAGCACCAGCGCCAGTGCGCCGGTGCCCAGCCGAGCACGGTAGGTCGCATAGGCGTCGAGCAGCCCGGTCACGTCCTTGCGCGGCTCGTCGGAGCCGACGTAGAGCAGGTGCTCCTCTCGGCGCCGTCGCCGCTCCAGGGCCTGCCCCGGGCCGTGGTGGGCGACCACGATCCGCCGGTCGGCCACGTGGAGGCGCTCGCGCGCCTCGCGCGCCGTGGCGCGGGAGACGCAGATGACGGCATCGGTGGCGCGCGCGGCGCGCCGGTGGGTCCTGCTCGCGATCGCTCGCCACACCGGATCGAAGGATGGGGGAAAGCGCTCGAAGGCCATGTCGTGAACGGTGATCGCCTGCGCGCAGGGTGCGCGCGGGCAGTGCGCGGGCAGCGGATGGTGCACGACCTGGGCGCCTACCGCTCGCGCCGCTCGCCCGAGCGCCACGCGCTCCCACCACAGGTCGAGGCCGGCGTTGAGCGCGCTGCGGGCGAGGCTGCGGCGCCGGCTCGCGCGGCCGGGTCGCAGCCGCAGTCGCTGGCGAGCCTCGATCCGCTCAACGCCCTCGCTGCGCGCCAGCGCACGCGCGAGCTGTTGGATGTACACCGCCGTGCCCGAGTGCCCGCGCACGAGGAGGCTGGTATCGAGGAGCACCCGCACTCGGGGCTCGCGAGCCGGCTCTGGCACGTTCTCAGCTGATCGCCGGGTGCTCGAGGGCCAGCCAGGCGAAGCGGTTGCCGGATGGGGCCCCGACGCGGTCGGGGTGCAGCAGGTGGGCCAGCAGCTCGATCCCGTCTACGAGCCGTGGGCCGGGTCGCGAGAAGTAGGACGAGGCGTCGACGGCCGCCACGCGGGCGCCAAGGTCGCGCAGGCGCTGCGCGTGGATCTGGGTCTCCTCGCGGGCGCGTTGCGTGGCATAGCCGCAGGGCATCGAGACGACGAGCTCCGGCGCGGCGGCCTTCAGCTCGGCCCACTCGGCCGTGCGCGATCGCGCGCCGGTGTGTCCGAGCACGTCCTCGCCGCCCGCCAGGTCGATCATCTGGGGCACCCAGTGGCCGCCGACGAAGATCGGGTCGAGCCACTCCAGCGCCGCCACCCGCGGTCGGGGCGCGCCCGCCACGGCTTCGCCGACGGCGCCGATGCGCGCGGCCGCGTCCTCCAGGAGGGCCTGCGCGGCCTCGCCCGCCTGCGCGGCCTCGGCCAGGCGCGGCACGTCGCCGAGCACCTCGTCGAGCGTCGAGGGATCGAGCGAGATGACCCGCGGGCGGGAGGCCAGGCGCCCGGCGGCGGCGACGACGTCGTCGTAGGAGACCGCGCACACCTCGCACACCGCCTGGGTGACGATCAGATCGGGCTCGAGGCCCGCCAGCCGCTGCTCGTCGAGCTCGTAGAGCGCGAGCCCCGCCTGCGTGCGCTCGCGAACGGCGGCGTCGATCCCGCTCGCCGAGAGCCCCTCGGGCACCACGCTGCGGGTGAGCTGGGGCAGCTGCCGCGCAGCGGGTGGGTAGTCACACTCGTGGGTGACTGCCACGATGGCGTCGCCGAGGCCGAGCGCGAAGAGCAGCTCGGTCGAGGATGGTACGAGCGAAGCGATACGCATTGGAGGAGCAACGATGGCACGTCTGGACCAGGGGGAGATCGAGCGGCGGGTGGGCCGGCTGGCGGATTGGGCGCTGGAGGGCGAGGCGATTCAGCGCGGTATCGGCTGCGGGAACTTCCTCGGCTCGGTCAAGCTGGTCAATCGCATCGCGCCGATTGCGGAGGCCATGGGCCACCACCCCGACCTCGCGATCTCGTGGGACACCGTCACCGTGACGATCACCACTCACTCGGAGGGCGGGCTGACGGCGGCGGACTTCGAGTTGGCAGGACGGATCGACGCGCTCGCCTGAGGACCGAGCGGCGCGCTCGCGTGAGGCCTGATCGGCCGCGCAGGGCTCTGCTAGCTTGCGCGCTGCCAAACGCATGAGCGACGACTACCCTCGAAGTAGCCGGCCTGCCGGCGCCGCGCTCGTTCCCGGAGGGAGTCCGTGACCGAGCTCCTGCTGCTCTTCGGGGTGGCCGTGCTCGTCGCCGCCAATGGCTTCTTCGTCGCGGCCGAGTTCGCACTCGTGCGCGCGCGCGACGGCAAGCTCGAGCAGCTCGAGCAGGAGGGGGCGGGCGGAGCCGCGCTCGCCGGCCACCAGCTCGAGCACATCGCCGAGTACCTCTCGGCCTGCCAGCTGGGCATCACGATGGCCTCGCTGGGGATCGGCTTCATGGGCGAGCCGGCGATCGCCAGCCTGCTCGAGCGCGCCCTCGGCGACACGCTGCCCCACGGCGTGACCCTGGGAATCTCGCTCGCCTTCGCCTACCTGATCACCACCGCCCTCCACATCACGATCGGCGAGCAGGTGCCGAAGATCTACGCGATCTCCCACGCCGAGGCCACCGCCCGGCGCGTCGCGCGCCTGCTGCATGCCTTCCGCGTCACGTTCAAGCCGCTGATCTGGGCGCTGAACACTGCATCGAACGCGATGCTGCGGGTCGTCGGCGTCGACGCGCAGGCCGAGTTCGAGGAGGTCTCGAGCTCCGACGACCTCAAGATGATCATCGCCCGCAGCCGGAGCGGAGGCAAGCTCGACCCGGGCGAGGCGGGGATGCTCTCGGGCGTCTTCCACCTCCACGAGCAGCAGGCGCGCCAGATTATGACGCCGATCCCCGCGGTCGTGACGGTCGACGTCGCCGAGACCGCCGAGGCTGCCCTGCGTCGCTGCGTCGACTCCGGCCACACGCGCCTGGTGGTCACCGAGGACGGCAACACCGACCGGATCAAGGGCATCGTGCACAACAACTCGCTCGCGCGACGGCTGATGACCCAAGGGCCGGAGGCGTCGATCGAGGGCAGCGTCAAGGACGCGCTGATCGTCCCCGAGACCAAGCCGCTCGACGACCTGCTCGCCGACCTCCAGCGCGAGCGCGCCTCGATCGCGGTCGTCATCGACGAGTACGGGCGAACCGCCGGGATCGTTTCGATCGAGGACATCGTCGAGGAGGTCGTCGGCGAGATCGCCGACGAGACCGACCCCGCGGTCGCCGGCGTGCGACGGCTGGGCAACGGCGACTGGTGGGTGCGCGGCCACGTGCCGATCACCGACCTCGACGACTACGGCCTGTCGTTGCCCGCCGGCTCCGATGCCTACAACTCGGTCGGCGGCTTCGTCTTCGGCGAGCTCGGGCGGCTGCCCAAGCGCGGCGACATGGTCCGCTCCAACGGCTACTCGCTGCGCGTGGAGTCGGTGCGCGAGAACCGCATCGAGGCCGTGCGCATCCGCGATCACGGCGACGAGGGCATCTCCCCGCGGCCGGAGCCGCGCGAGGCCGGCGAAGGTCAGGAATAGTCGAAGAAGCCGGCGCCGCTCTTGCGCCCCAGCCGCCCGGCGTCGACGAGCTCGCGCACGCGCTGCGGGACCTCGACTTCGATCGACTCGCCGATCGCGAGCGCCACGTCGAGGCCGACGAAGTCCAGCAGCGCGAGCGGTCCCATCGGGTGGCCGGCGCCGAGCTTCATGCACGCGTCGATGGTCTCGGGCTCGACGCCCGTGCTCTGCAGCAGCTGGACCGCCTCGAACATGAACGGAAAAAGCAGCCGGTTGACGACGAATCCGGGAACGTCGGGAACCTCGATCGCGGTCTTGCCCAGCGCCTCGCAGAGCTGTGACATCGCCGCCCGAGTCGGCGCCGAGGCGGCATTCGCGAAGGCGAGCTCGACGAGGTCCATGCGCTCGACGGGGTTGAAGACGTGCAGGCCGGCGAAGCGGTCGCGGCGGCCACTGGCGGCTCCGAGCTCGGTCACCGAGAGCGACGAGGTGGTGGTAGCCAGCAGCGCCTCGTCGGCGAGGACCGGATCGAGACGCTGAAACAGCTCCCGCTTGACGTCGAAGTCCTCGCTGACGGCCTCGACGACGACGCTGCGGTCAGCCAGCGCCTCGACGTCGGTCACGACCTCGGCGGCGCCCTCGAGCCGGGTCCGCGCGCGCTGCGCGGAATCCTCGCTGCGGGCCCACAGGAGCGTGGGTACCCGGGGCCCCGCGACGCGCGCCAGGCCGCACGCGATGGCGCCACTGCCCGCGACTCCGAGTCGGATATCTGGCCTTGGTTGACTCACCAGTCAATCGAGTAGCCTAGACGCCGACAGCGCCCAGGCGCCGTCCACTCCCCGCCGTCGAACCACCGGAGGATCGCTCTACATGCGCAACGGAAGCCGCGAGGTCGTGATCGTCGAGGCCGTCCGCACCCCCGTCGGGCGCGGGCACGAGCAGAAGGGCTACTACAGGGACGTCCACCCCTCCAACCTGCTCGCGCGCACCTACGGCGAGCTGGTCAACCGTGCCGGCGTGGACCCCGCACAGGTCGAGGACGTCATCACCGGCTGCGTGCAGCAGTTCGGCGAGCAGAGCTTCAACATCGGCCGCAACGCGTGGCTCGAGGCGGGCCTCCCGATCGAGACCCCCGCGACCACGATCGACCGCCAGTGCGGCTCCGCGCAGCAGGCCGTCAACTTCGCCGCCGCGCAGATCGGCGCCGGCGTGCTCGACTGCGCGATCGGCTCGGGCGTCGAGCACATGGGCCACATCTCCTTCGCCGACGGCGCCCAGGTCATGTCCGAGCACGGTGCAGGGTTCTCTGCGCAGCTGCTCGAGCGCTACAACCTCATCCCGCAGGGCCTCTCGGCTGAGATGATCGCCGACCAGTGGGAGATCCCCCGCTCCGAGCTCGATGAGCTCGCCGTGCGCTCGCACCGCCTCGCCGCCCAGGCGACCGAGGAGGGCCGTTTCGAGCGCGAGATGGTGGCGTTCCAGGTCAATGGCGACACTCACATGACCGACCAGGGCATCCGTCCGAACACCGACCTCGAGACGCTCGCCGCGCTCAAGCCCGTCTTCAAGGAGGACGGCAAGATCACCGCGGCCAACAGCTCGCAGGTCTCCGACGGGGCCGCGGCGTTACTGCTGATGGAGCGCCGCAGAGCCGAGGCGCTCGGCCTCGAGCCGCGTGCGCGGATCGTCGACCAGGTGACCGTCGGCGTCGATCCGGTGATCATGCTCACCGGCCCGATCCCCGCGACGCGCAAGCTGCTCGAGCGCAACCACATGCTGATCGGCGACATCGACCTGTTCGAGGTCAACGAGGCCTTTGCGCCCGTGGTCGCCGCCTGGCAGCGCGAGCTCGAGCCCGACCTGGACCGCGTCAACGTCAACGGCGGCGCGATGGCGATCGGCCATCCGCTCGGCTCGACCGGCGCGCGCCTGCTCACCACCCTGCTGCACGAGCTCGAGCGCTCCGACAAGAACGTCGGCCTCGTGACGATGTGCTGCGGCGGCGGGATTGGCACCGGCACGCTGATCGAACGCATCTAGGATCAGGCCCAGCCGCCCCAGGCGGGCAGCCCGGGGGCGCGGGCTAGAATCGGGCGCTCGTGAGCGACGACGCCCACAGCAAGCTGCTGGCGGGGCGCTACCGCCAGCTGGGGACGATCGGCAGCGGTGGGATGGCGCGCGTCTTCCTCGCCGAGGACGAGCGCCTCGGCCGCCGGGTGGCGATCAAGCGCCTGCACGCCGACAGCCCCGCCGAGGCCGCGGCACGCTTCGAGCGCGAGGCCCGCCTGGGCGCGTCGCTGAACCACCCCAACCTCGTCTCGGTCTACGACATCGACACCGAGAGCGAGGCGGTGCTGATCGTCATGGAGCTGGTCGAGGGCGAGACACTGCGCGAGGAGATCGCGCGCGGCCCGCTGGCGATCGGCACGGTCACCGGCGTCGCGCGCGACATCGCGGCTGCGCTCGACCATGCGCACGGCCAGGGCGTCGTCCACCGCGACGTCAAGCCGGCGAACATCCTGATCCGCGCGGATGGCGTCGCCAAGCTGGCCGACCTCGGAATCGCCACCGCGGCCGCCTACACCCAGATCACGAGCGTCGGAACGGTGCTCGGCACGCCCGCCTACATGGCCCCCGAGCAGCTCGACGGCGGCCGCATCGGCCCCGCCACCGACATCTACGCGTTCGCGACGGTCCTCTACGAGGCCCTCGCCGGCCGGCGCGCCGTGCAGGGGGCGACGCCGGTGGAGATCGCCCATCAAATCGCGGCCGGTGCCCCACCCGACCTCGCCGAGATCTGGCCCGACGCCCCCCGCGGGGCGGCCGACGCGCTCGCCTGGGGCATGGAGCGCGACCCTGCCGACCGGCCACGGTCGGCCGGTGACCTCGCCGCGGCGCTCGAGCGCGGCCTCTCCGAGGCCGACACGCGCTCGATGCGGACCGGCATCGCGGCCGCGGGCGCGGGGGCGGGGATCGCAGCGGGGGCCGGTGC
>JBPCPD010000173.1:0-6162 GCA_050999535.1 Thermoleophilaceae bacterium | reverse complement strand
TAGCGCTGGCCGTGGCGGGTTGGTTTGTGCTCTCCCTTCGCGCCCGAGGTGAGAACGATCAGCGCGGGATCGTCGCCGGTGAGCCCCGCCACGCCGACCGACGCGGCATCGGCCAGCCGCGGGTCGGAGACGTCGAGCACAGTGCCCGAGAAGCCGCTCGCGCGGACGGTGTCCGCGTTGCGCTCGTCGGCCACCACCAGCGCCGGTTCGGTGGCATCCATGCGCGCGCGCAGGTCGGGCGCTCGCAACTGCTCCGCGCACGGCAGCGCGACGGCTCCGATGCGAAAGCACGCGAGCAGGGTGAGGACCCACTCGGGCCGATTGCCAACGATCGTCATGACGATGTCGCCACGGCCCACGCCGGCCGTGGCCAGGGTGCCGGCGATGCGCGCGGCGCGGTGCGAGACCTCTCCGAAGCTGAGCTCGGTGCGTGCTCCGGCGCGGTCGATCGCCACCAGTGCCCGGCGGGCACGCGGCGCCGCATCGACCACGTCGCGGGTGAAGTTCATGCTCGCGAGTCTGGCGCAGCACGGCCGCCGAGCGCGGTCGGGGTCGCTGGGACGGGGCCTTGCCCCGGACGGGGCTTGGCCCAACGGGGGAGGGGTGAGCCGACACGGGGTGATCTTGGGGGGACAGAGGCGTTTATGTGCATCCGGTCTGCTACGTTGCCGCCACGCCGAGTCCGTGCTTTGCGCGGAGCGGGGGACCCAAGTGGTGGCTACCAGGCCACAGGGGCGAATCTGCAGGACGCAGACGCGCAGCTCTTTCAGCGCGAGCCCGACAGCTAACCCCGCAGGCGGACGAGAGAGATGGCCGACCTGCTCACAGACATTCGCCTGCGCGCGCTCCTGGCTTGCTGCGCATGCCTCGCCCTGGCGGCCCCTGCGGCCGTGCAGGCGGTCGACCCCTCCGGCTCGGGCGGCGCCCGGTACGTGCCCCCGCCGCCGCCGGCGAAGCGCGCCAAGATCGTCGACGGCGTCGCGATCCCGCCGATCGGCGCCCCGGCTCGCGTCAAGAAGGCGATCGCAGCCGCCAACCGCATCGTGCGCAAGCCCTACGTCTACGGCGGCGGGCACGGCGCCTACAGCGGCCGCGCCGCTCGCAGCACGTCGCTCGACCGCGGCTACGACTGCTCGGGCGCGATCAGCTTCGCGCTCTTCGCCGGCAGGTTCCTGCGCAGCCCGCTCGACTCGAGCAGCTTCATGGACTGGGGCCGCCGCGGCAAGGGGCGCTGGATCACCGTCTACACGAATCCCGGCCACGCCTACGTCGTGATCGCCGGCCTGCGCTTCGACACCAGCGGCGGCGACCGCGTCAGCCCGGAGGAGCGCGCGTCGGGCGACGGGCCTCGCTGGCGCAAGTATCGCCGCTCGCCGAGCGGCTTCAGCGCACGCCACCCCGGCCGCTTCTAGCGAAGGCCGCCGGCGACGCGCTCACCGCGCTGCCGCTGGGCGCCGCTTTCAGCCTCGCGCGCAGGCCCGCGAGCCGCCGCTTTCCCTACGGCCTGCACCGCTCCGAGAATCTGGCGAGATGCGCATCGCCGTCGACGAGCGCCTCTCGGTTACGGAGGGTCACGAAGTGGCGCAGCGAGTCCGAAGTGCGCTCCAGCACGACGTCGAGTTCCTCGGCGACGCCGTGCTCGACGTGAGGCCGGCTCAGGCGCGGCCGACGGGGTCGATCTCGCCGGCTGTGTGTGCGGAAGCGAGCTGGCGGCTCGATCGTGCCGCACCAGCCGCCGGGTCGAGCGCGCGGTCGCCGCGCGCCGGTTGCCTAGGGTCGGAAGCGCACCTGCCAGGTCATCCCGCCGTTGCGTGATTCCTTGACGGTCCCGTCATGCAGCGCCGCCACCAACCGTCGGCTTCCGGCGCTCTCGAACGCCGCCGGCGCTCCGCCGAGGCTGCCGGTCGCCTGCCAGCTCCGACCGCCGGTGGCACTCACCGCGACGACCCCTCGCTCGTCGACCGAGTACAGCCTCTTGGGACTCGGCCAGGCGAGCAGGCCGGGCTTGGCGCCGACGGTGCGCCACGTTCGCCCGCCGTCGCCGGAGACGTTCACGCTGTCGCCGGAGGCGACGATTCGCCGGCTGTCGAGCGGGTTGATCGCCAGTGCGAGCAGCGGCTCTGGAGCCGCACGCTCAGCCCAGGTGCGACCACGGTCGTCGCTCGCCAGGAACGTCGGCGCACGGCTCTCGAAGTCGGAGCCGAAGCCGTAGACGGTCTTCCCGGCGATCTCCAGGACGTGGAAGTCCACCTTGCCGAGCAGCGAGATCGGCCGCCAGCCGGCGCCCGCGTCGCGGGACTCGATCAGACCGAGGTAGGGCGGGAGGTCCTCGCGGCCATCGGGATGGCCGGACCCGAGGAAGCGGTCGGGGCCTACGATCGTGAACGCCATCGTGTCCTGGTAGCGACCGGCGACGCGCTCGGCCTGCTTGTTCTCGCCCTCGGGCAGGCGGAACAGGCCGGTGTGAGTGGCGAGGAACAGGGCTCCGTCGCTTGGGTTGACCCCGAGGCCGTGGACGTGGACGGGCCCCGGGTCCTCCACGACGGGGTTGTCGGCAACCGGCCGCTCGGCGGCCGGCGGCGCCTCGTCGTCGCTGCAGCCGGCCAGCAGGGGCAAGGCCAGGACCGCGAGCGCCGCGGTCAGCCGGGCAACGGCCACGGTGGCGCGGCCTGCGCGCCGGCGGCGGAGACGCGAGTCAGAGCGCATAGCAGAGCTCGCTGCCCTGCACCACGACCGCGCCGGCGTCGGGTGCGCCGAGCATGACGGCAGGCACCGCGAGCGACAGCGCCGTGACGAGCACTGCGAGCACCGCGACCAGCGTGCGCGCCGATCGCTCCGCGGCCACCTCCGGGCCGCATTCGTCCCCGGCGAGCAGCAACTTCACCCGCAGTGTGGTCGAGCCCCGGCCGCCGAGTGATGCCACTGCCGGCGAGGCCCCTCCCGTCGTGGCCGCCTTGCAGATCGCGCTCGCCAGGGCGAGCGGGTCGCGCGTGCAGCGCACGGCGCACTCGTCGGCGTCGCGTTCGAGGTTGAACACCAGTTGGCGCTCGGCTGCGCGCGTGCCGGGCACTGGTCGGGCGAGCGCGCAGAGCAGCGCCGCGAGCAGCAGCAGGGGTCGATGCCGGCGGCTGACGTGGGCGCGCTCGTGGGCCAGGCTCGCCCGTAACTCCTCGTCATCCATCGCGTCCAGCGCTCCGTCGGAGACGAGGATCTGCCCGCGCCCCAGTGCGGGTACCGCCACGAGCACCCGTTCGTCTGGCACTACGGTGCTGCCGAGCGGGCCCCGCCGGATGCCGCGGGCGAGCAGGCGACGCAGTGCGAGCCATGCCCGGGTGAGCCCGAACAGGAGCCACAGCAGCGACAGTGCGAGCGCCAGGCCCGGCAGGACGACCGCAGCGTGTCCGAGTGGATGACCGGAGACGCCCAGGTGCTGCCCGACGATGGGCAGAACCTGGTGCCAGCACCACGCGGCGATCGTCCTGAAGGCAGCCGTCTGGGGAAGCTCGACGAACACGAAGAGCGCGGTCCCGATGCTGACCAGTGCCCGCGCTGCGAGCGCCAATACCCACACGGATGCCGCCGTGGTGGGGGCGGCTCGGTGCAGGCCCGCCAGGTGCGGCGCGACGATCAACGCCGGCAGCAGGATCGCGAGGGTCAACCCGAGCGGGAGGGCCACGCCTACCCGCTCTCGCGCCGTCGCTTGACCGTTCGCGCGAGCTGCGCGATGTCTTCGAGCTCGTCGCCCTCGAGGCCCTCGACGAGACTGACGAGGGCGGCGCGCCGGGTCTCGGCCGGGGCGTCGGCGAGCCGGTCCCCGATGGCGCGGGCGAGGTACTCCGACTCGACGTAGCGCGGCAGGTAGACGAACGCCCGTCCGCGTCGCTCGCGGACGAGCAGTCCACGCTCGACGAGGCGGTTCATCACCGTCTGCACGGTGGTATAGGCGGAGCGATCCCTGGCGGGCTGCTGGGCGCGCACGTCGTCGACCTTCGCCTCCCCGAGCCGCCACACGGAGGCCATGATCGAGGCCTGGAGGTCCCCGCGGAGGTTGAGGTCGCTCGCATCGCGGCGGGCTGGCACGGTCGGCAGTCTATCCGGCGCGCCCGCATATTCTCCGACAGCCTGTAGGCCCAGCCGATCACCCGCTCCCCAGCTACGGTCGTGGAACGCCATGATCTGATCCGTTACTACACTTCATAGGACATGGCGGCGACATCGACCGAACCTGCCGCTGCGCTTCCGAGAACCTGGTGATGGCGCGCAGGCGCCGCGCGCGTCCGACGTTCGCGGGTGCGCCTCGACGTCGGAGGTTCACCGCACCGGTGATCGCCGCTGGCGTCCTGGTCGCTCTCTTCCTGGCGCTGCTGATCTACGGCACACTCGCCAGCGCGCCGAACGCAACGATCGACGACCGGCTCTCCGAAGGCGATGCGGTGGCGCCACCGGCATTCGAGCTTGCCGTCCTGCGGCGAGGCTCGATAGGCCCGCTCGCGCCGTCGCTCGAAGGCCCGCTCGCCGACGGGTCGCTGTCGTGGAGCGAACTTCGAGGTCGCCCGGTCGTCCTGAACTTCTGGGCGTCGTGGTGTCCCCCCTGCCGCGAGGAGGCACGCGTGCTCGAGCGCTCGTGGCGGTCGGCCAGAGACCGCGGCGTGCTGTTTGTCGGCCTCAACATGCAGGACGTGCGTGGCGACGCCCGTGGCTTCCTGGTGGAGTTCGACACCACCTATCCGAACATCCGCGACGCGACCG
The DNA here is from genome assembly GCA_050999535.1 of Thermoleophilaceae bacterium. Classification (GTDB taxonomy): domain Bacteria; phylum Actinomycetota; class Thermoleophilia; order Solirubrobacterales; family Thermoleophilaceae; genus JAAYBF01. The sequence continues at coordinate 1,413 of JBPCPD010000173.1, read as the reverse complement.
ATGGCGTCGCGCGCGACTGGGGCGTCAGGGGCCTTCCGGAGACCTACTTCCTCAACCGCTCCGGCGCCGTCGTCGCGCACGTGGTCGGCGCCGTCTCCCCGAGCCAGCTCCAGGCCGGCATTCGGGCCGCCCGCTTTGGCGCTCCGTTGCGCACGGTGCAGGGTGGCGACAGCCGGCCGACGCGCTGAGCGCTCTCGCGCCGACGGTCGGCTCCGGGCGAACTCCTATGATTGGTAGGAGCAGCGCTCCAGCAGCTCGCTCCAGCAGCTCATGCAGCCACTCCCAGCCATCATCACGATCGACCTCGATCCGATGCTCCGCATCGGGCCGCTGACGCTCTCCTGGCATGGGCTGACCACAGCGGCCGGGCTGGCCGTCGCGGTGGCGCTCGCCTCTCGCTGGGCCGGCCGCGGCGGCCTCGACCGGGATCGGATCCTCGATCTCGCCGTCATCGCCACTCTGGCCGGGATGGCCGGTGCGCGGCTGCTCTACCTGGTCGAGCAGCAGCCCGCGGACCTGCTGCGACCTGCGGCCTGGATCGGAGGCCAGGGGTTCTCGTTCTACGGCGGCCTGATCGGCGGGGGGATCGCCGCCGGCCTGTACGCACGCCGCCGGCGGCTCGGCCTGCGCTACCTCGATGCCCTCGCGCTCGGCCTTCCGCTGGGGATGGCGGTCGGGCGTCTGGGTGACGTTGTCAACGGCGAGCACTTCGGTCCCCCGAGCGACCTGCCGTGGGCGATTCGCAACGCCAATCCGGCGGCCGACGTTCCGAGCACCATGGTCGCCTACCACCCGGGTGGTCTCTACGAGATCGTGCTCGCGCTCGCGATGGCGCCGATCGTGTGGTGGATCGCCCGGCGCGTGCGGACGCCCGGCGCCGTGCTGTGGTCGGTGGTCGGGCTCTACGGCGCGGGACGCTTCGCGATGTTCTTCTACCGCAGCGACAGCGAGACGATCGCCGTCGGCCTCAATGCGGCGCAGTTCGTGAGCGTCGCGGTGGTCGCGGTGGCCGTCGCAGGCGCATGGTGGACCTCCAATCGCGGCGGGCGGACCTGGTCCGCGCGCGCGACCGTCCCGGGGTCAGGCCAGTGAGCGCGCTCGCCCGGCGTCCCGGCCGCTCGCGGTTTGGCGCCCCGACGGCGCCGATGGCGCTGACCGCACTCGCGGCGGCCGGCCTGGGCTACGCCGCCCATCACGCGTCGCCGCTCGCGGGGCATGCCGCCGAGACTGCCGCCTTCGTCGTGATCCTCGCCACCGCGATCGCGGTGGGCTTCGCGGCGGCCGCGGCCACCCGACGCCCGATCGCACTCCCCGAGGTGGTCGTCGCGGCGCCCGGGGCCGATTCGCTGCGCACGGCACAGACCCGCGACCTCGACTTCTGCGGCGCGCTCCAGACACGGGCGCTCGGTCACA
>JBPCPD010000155.1:0-17150 GCA_050999535.1 Thermoleophilaceae bacterium | reverse complement strand
AGCTCGCCCCGCTCGCGCTCGCGCCGCTGTTCGCGACCGCCTGTGCCCCCTTGTGGGGTGCTTCTGCCCCCATTCGGGCTGCGGCGCACGGGCGCGATCGCCCGCGGCGGTCGCGCGTGCGGGAGCTGGCGCCCTTCGTGGCTGTGCTCGCGTTGGCGCTCGCGCTGATCCTCCTGCCCTTCCTCCCCGACGGCGGCCCGCGTGAGCTCTACGACCGTACGCTCGGATACCAGGCGAGCAGGCCGTCGCCATTCAGCATCTGGGGGCAGGCCGAGGGCCTCGGTTGGCTTCAGAGCGCCGTCCAGGCCGCCGCGGTCGTGCTGGCGCTGGCCGTGGCCGTGAGCCCGCGCCGGCGCGACGTCTTCCAGACCGCGGCGCTCGCGGGCGCGGTGCTGATCGCCGTTCAGCTCGGCGCGACGCACTGGTTCTACCTCTACATCGCGTGGTTCGCGCCGCTGGCACTGGTGGCGCTGCTCGGGCCCCACCGCGGCGCCGGATCGCCCGACGACCCGCCGCCACCGGCCGATCCCGATGCCGCGACGGGGCACGAGCAGCGCCGCGAGCCGGTACCCGCGTGAGAGCTGCGGCGCTGCTGGCGCTCGCGCTCGGCTTCGGGCTCACCCTGCTGCCAGGGCCCTGGGGCGACGAGCAGGTCAACGACCTGTTCGTCTATCGCACCTATGCCGGGCTGTTCCTCGATGGGACGCTGCCCTACCGCGGCATCGGGTTCGAGTACCCGCCACTGGCCGCGCCGCTGCTCGCGTTGCCCGGCCTCGCGGGAACTGACGCGTCCGGCTACCGGCTCGGCTTCGCGGCGCTGGCGTTCGTGCTCGCCGCCGCGGTCGTGCTGCTGTGCGGCGCGCTGGCCGTGCGCACAGGCGGCGATCGCCGCCGGGCACTGCTCGCCGCGGCCGCGGCGCCGCTGGTGTGCGGGGCGATGCTGCGCACGCACTTCGACCTTGCCCCGGTTGCGCTGATCCTCGCCTCACTGCTCCTGCTCTGCGCTGGGCGGCCGCGCGCGGGGCTTGCCGTGCTCGGGCTCGGCGTGATGACCAAGCTCTTTCCGCTCGTGATCGCGCCGGTCGCGCTCGGGTGGCTGCTCGCGCGCGGCCGGCGCCGCGCCGCGGCCGAGGGGGCTGCCGCGCTGGTGGCGGTGGTCGCAGCGATCTCGCTGGGCGCGATCGCGCTCTCGCCGGAGGGTGCAGCGGACGCGGTCGGCTACCACGTCGACCGTCCGCCGCAGATCGAGAGCACTCCGGCGATGGCCCTGCTCGGCGCCGACGCGCTCGGCTTCGGCCGCGCCGAGGTGGTCGACAGCCATCGCTCCGACGGCGTCGAGCATTCCGCGGCCGGGATCGCCACCGCGGCCTCAAGCGCGCTGCTGGTGGCAGCGCTGGCGTTGCTGGCAGGCGCAGTCGCGAGCCCTGGCCGGGGTCCGCCGGACGAACGCGCGCTGGTGCTCGCCGCGCTGGTCGCGACGGTCGCCTTCGCCGCGCTGGGCAAGGTCCTCTCCCCGCAGTTCCTGATCTGGGTGGTCCCGCTCGCCGCGCTCGCGCTCGCGTGGCGGCTGCACGCGCTCGCGGCGCTGAGCGTGGCTGCGATCGTGCTGACGCTGGTCGAGTTCCCGGCGCACTACTTCGACGTCGTGGCACGCGAGCCCGCGGCGCTGGCGCTGGTCGGCGCGCGCGATGCGGTCCTGGTCGGCGTCGTCGCGGAGGGCACGCGCGCGCTGCTCGCTATGCGAGGTCGGCCGGTGCCAGGATCTGCTCGATCGCCGTCGCGCGGCCGTCGGGCCCGGCCTCGACCAGCACCGCGTTGATCCACGGGTCCTCGGTCGAGGTGTCGAAGCGGACGTTGGTCATCGTCAGGAAGCGCTCGAGCGCGAGCTCGCGCTTGACGCCGATGACCCCGCCGCGCGGGCCGGTCATGCCGACGTCGGTGCAGTAGGCGGTGCCACCGGGCAGCACCCGCGCGTCGGCGGTCGGTACGTGGGTGTGGGTGCCCACGCACGCGGTCACGCGGCCGTCGAGGTGCCAGCCCATGGCGACCTTCTCGCTCGTAGCCTCGGCGTGCATGTCGACGAGCACGTGCGTCGTGCGCCCGCGCAGGTCCGACAGCGCCGCGTCGACCTCGGCGAATGGCGAGCGCGCCGCCTGGACGAAGAGGGTGCCGGAGAGGTTGACGACACCGAGTGCCATGCCGTCGCGCTCGAGCACGGTGATGCCGCGGCCGGGGCTCGCGCGCGGGTAGTTGGCCGGGCGCACGATGCGCTCCTCGCGGTCGAGGAAGGGGTAGACCTCCGTGTGGCGGAAGGCGTGGTTGCCCAGCGTCAACGCATCGACACCGAGGCCGAGCAGCTCGCGCGCGGTCCGCTCGGTGATCCCGACCCCGCCGGCGGCGTTCTCGCCGTTGACGACGACGAAGTCGGGCCGGTGGCGCTCGTGCAGGCCGGGAAGCAGCGCGGCGAGCGTGCGCCGGCCGAGCCCGCCCACGACATCGCCGACGAACAGGAGCCTCATCACGCGCAGCAGTCTCTCACTGCGGGGGCGCTACCGTGCGCGCTCATGCCCGAGCCGAGCACGAGCCCGACTCAGGCGCACGCGGCGCCGGGTGCGGACGCTGCCGTGCTCGAGGCGCGCGACCTGGTCAAGCGCTACGGCGACCGTGAGGCGCTGCGCGGCGTTTCGCTGCGGGCGGTCCGGGGCGAGCTGGTCGCCGTCATCGGCCCCAACGGCGCCGGCAAGACGACGCTGCTCTCGATCCTCGCCGGCATTGCCCGGCCCGACTCGGGCAGCGTGAGCCTGGTACCGGCGGAGGTCGGCTGGGTGCCCCAGCAGGCGGCGGTCTACGGCAAGCTGACCGTGGCCGAGAACCTGCGCCTGTTCGCTCGCCTCGAGCGCGTGCAGGACCCCGAGCAGACGGTGGTGAGGATGCTCGAGCTGACCGGCCTCGGCGACCGCGCCGACGAGCAGGTCGCGCGCCTGTCGGGCGGCAACCGCCAGCGTGTGAACATCGCGATCGGCCTGCTCGGCGGACAGCCGGTGCTGCTGCTCGACGAGCCCAGCGCGGCGCTGGACCCGCGCCAGCGCGAGCGCGTGTGGGAGTTCGTGCACAGCCTCGCGGCGGGGGGCACGGCGGTCGTCTACTCGACGCACAACGTCCAGGAGGCCGAGCGCCACGCGCAGCGCGTCATCGTGCTCGCCGATGGCGAGCTGCTGTTCGAGGGCTCGCCGGGTGGGCTCGAGGACGCCGTCGAGCGCGAGGCCTCGGCGCGCGACTTCGAGCAGTCGTTCGTCTGCTACCTGCGCCAACGCGGCCACTAGCAGTGGTCCGTCCTGTCATCACCGACCCGTTTGGCGGCGTCTGGACGCGCCTGGCTTCGCCCGCGATGCTCGCCCATGCTTTGGTATTTGGTGCGCTCTCGGGCTTGCCAGCCACGCCCAGTCGCTCGCCAAAGCGGGCCGGTAATTCCAGGACGAACCACTGATGCGCTGGCTGCTGGCCAAGGATCTGCGGATCCTGCGCCGCTCGCCTCTGCTCGTGGCGCTGCTGGTGCTCTACCCGGTCGTCATCGCGACGCTGATCGGCTTCGCTCTCTCGCGCGGGCCCGACAAGCCCCAGGTCGCCTTCGTCAACCAGGTGCCCGATTCGGCGAACGAGATCGAGCTCGGCGGCGAGCGCATCGACGCCACCCGGCAGGCCGGGCCACTGTTCCGCGCGATCGATCCCGTGCGCGTGGACAGCCGCGATGAGGCGATCGCGAAGGTCCGCAGCGGTGACGTGCTCGGCGGGCTGGTGATCCCCGAAGACACGACTCAGAAGCTGCAGGCCGGCCTCGAGCCGGCCACGATCGAGGTCTTCTACAACGCCGAGGACCCCGTCAAGGCCAGCTACGTGCGCGACACGATCAAGGCGCAGGTCTCCGACGCCAACCGCGCGCTGACGGGCAAGCTGTCGGAGGTCGCGCTCGGCTTCCTCGACCTGATCTCGACGGGCGGTCGGTACAGCTTCCTGGGTCGCGACTTCGAGGTGCTCGGGCTCGAGCGCTCCGAGCGGATCCTCACCGAGGCCCGGGCCGACCTCCCGCGCGGCTCGCCTGCGCGCGAGGAGATCGAGCAGGTGATCGCCTTCGCGCGGCTCGCGCGCGAGAACCTCGAGCTGTCCGACGACGTGCTGAGCTCGGTCGGTACGCCGATCCGCGTCGAGCAGACCGCGCTCGACGGCGGCGCGAGCCCGCTGAGCTCCTTCGCGGTCTCGATCGCGGTGACCGTCTCGTTGATGTTCATCACGCTGCTGCTGGCCGCCGGGACACTCGCGCTCGAGCGCGAGGAGAACGCGTTCATGCGCCTCGTGCGCGGCCTGGTATCGCGCACCGGGCTGCTCGTCGAGAAGGCGGGCTTGGCGGCCGTCTGCTCGCTCGTGGTCTGCCTGGTGATGCTCGCCGGCCTGTCGCTGTTCGTCGAGCTGGACTGGAGTCGCTTCCCGCTGTGGCTCGCGGCGCTCGCCGCGGGCGCGCTGGCCTTCGCGGCGATGGGCCTGGCGATCGGGACGCTCGCGCGCGAGGTGCGTGCGGCCTCGCTGCTGTGCGTGATGCTCTCGCTGCCGCTGGCCTTCCTGGCGCTCGTCCCATCGGGGGCGGTCTCGCCGGCGCTGTTCGACGCGATCCGCGTGGTGTCGGCGCTGTTCCCGTTCAAGCCGGCGCTGGACGCGCTCGACGCCGCGCTCAACGACGCGGGCGGGATCGTCGTGCCGCTGCTGCACCTCGGCGCGCTGTTTCTCGCCTTCGGCGCGGCGAGCCGCCTGACGCTGCGGCGTTTCGCCGGGTAATAAGCCGCTCACCGATCGCGCGCTCGTCCACGGTCGACCAGCTCTACATATCACCCCCGGCCCCTTCACAAACGAAGTCGTGAGCCCTAGGGTGAAGTGACGATGGAGTGGAAGGTCAAGATGCATCACGAGGAGGGCTCCTACTGGGCCGAGGTCGTCGACCTGCCGGGGTGCTTGGCGTCGGGAGACACCATCGACGAGCTGCTCGAGGCGCTCACGGAAGCGATCGCCCTTTGCGTCGAAGACGATGTCTCGAGTACGTCGGCGGCGAAGATCGAGGTCGCAGAGATGACGGTGGTTTCCGGCGGCTTAGGGCCCCAGGCCGCATAGCTGCGCTGGGTAGCTGCCCTTCGGGCGGCGCGCGATCGCTGCTGGCGCCCATCCGGCCGTGACAGTGCGGAGCTCCGACCGAGCAACCGCGCCGGGCCGGTGACGGGTCCACGAGGACTACCCGCGTCGCGCTTCCCGAGCCCGCCACCGCCACGGCCTAGACTGGATCGCCGATGCCGTTCCCCGCCACACGCATGCGCCGCCTGCGCCGCACGGGGCTGCTGCGCGACATGGTCCGCGAGACCGAGCTGAGCGCGTCCCACCTGGCGCTGCCGATGTTCGTCGAGCTCGGCACCGACAGCCGCTCGCCGATCGCCTCGATGCCCGGCGTCGACCGCCTCTCGATCTCGCACGCCGTCGAGGAGGCGGGCCGCGCCCAGGCCGCCGGCGTTCCGGCGGTGCTGCTGTTCGGGATCCCCACCGCCAAGGACGACCTCGGCTCGGGCGCTTACGACGACGAGGGGGTCGTCGCACTCGCCGTGCGGGCGATCAAGGACGCTCACCCCGAACTGGTCGTGATGACCGACGTCTGCCTCTGCGGCTACACCTCCCACGGCCACTGCGGCGTGGTGCGCGAGGACGGTCAGGTCGACAACGACGTCACGCTCGAGCTGCTCGCCAAGACCGCGATCTCGCACGCGCGCGCGGGCGCCGACGCGGTCGCGCCGAGCGACATGATGGACGGCCGCGTCGCGGCGCTGCGCTCCCAGCTCGACGCCGAGGACTGCAAGGAGACCCCGATCGTCGCCTACTCGGCGAAGTTCGCCTCCGCTTTCTACGGGCCCTTCCGCGAGGCCGCCGACTCGGCGCCCGCCTTCGGCGACCGCCGGACCTACCAGATGGATCCCGCCAACACCGACGAGGCCGTGCGCGAGGCGCTGCTCGACGTCGAGGAGGGCGCCGACGTGGTGATGGTCAAGCCCGCGCTCGCCTACCTCGACGTGATCCGCCGCATCAAGGACGAGGTGCGCGTGCCAGTCGCGGCCTACCACGTCAGCGGCGAGTACGCGATGCTCGAGGCGGCCGCCGCGAACGGGTGGATCGACCGCCGCGCGGCCGTGCTCGAGGCGCTGACCTCGATCCGTCGCGCCGGGGCCGACATCGTCTTCTCCTACCACGCGACGGAGGTCGCCGAATGGCTTCGCTGAGCCGCGCCGCTGCGGCGGTCCCCAAGGTCCGAGCGCGCAGGGACGGCGCCGCCGTCCCGCTCGACGAGCTCGACAAGCGGCTGCTCAACCTCATGCAGGGCAGCTTCCCGCTCGCCCCGCGTCCGTACGCGCACGTCGCCGGGCTGGCCGAGGTGCCCGAGGGCGAGGTGCTCGCCCGCGTGCAGCGCCTGATCGCCGACCGGATCATCCGCCAGGTCACGCCGATCTTCGACACGCGCGTCCTCGGCTACGAGTCGATGCTGGTGGCGGCCAAGATCGACCCGGACAACCCCCACCGCGCGGCGCGGATCGTCAACTCCCACCCCGGCGTATCGCACAACTACCTGCGCAACCACGAGTTCAACCTGTGGTTCACGATCGCCACCGAGCCCGACTCCAAGCTCGGTCTGCAGGGCACGCTCGAGGTACTCTCCGAGCAGATGGGCGCCGAGTCCGTGCGCCAGCTGCCGACGCTGAAGCTGTTCAAGATCCGCATGGACCTCGAGATGGAGAAGGGCACGCGCGACCTCGCCGCGGCGGGCATCGCCCAAGACCCGCTCGATCCCGATCCGATCGATCTCTCCGACCTCGACGTCGCGGTCATCCGCGCGCTGCAGGGCGACATGCCGGTGATCAGCGAGCCCTACGCGCCGGCGGCGGCGGAGCTCGGCATCGATCAGGACGATCTGCTCGCCCACCTCGAGACGATGCGCGAGCGCAAGGCGCTGCGGCGCGTCGCAGCGATCCTCTTCCACCGCCGCGCGGGCTTCTCGGCCAACGGCATGGGCGTCTGGAACGTGCCCGAGGAGCGGATCATGGAGGTCGCGCCGCTGATGGCGTCCTTCCGCGGAATCTCACACTGCTACCAGCGGCCGACCTACCAGGACTGGCCCTACTCGGTCTTCACGATGGCCCACGGGCGCTCCAAGGACGAGTGCGACGCGATCCTCGACACGATCGCCGAGGAGACCGGGATCGAGGACAGGCGCACGCTCTACTCGTCGACCGAGTTCAAGAAGATCCGCCTGCTCTACTTCACCGACGAGCACAAGCGGTGGGAGGCCGAGAGCACGTGAGATTCTCGGTGCGGTGCTCGCCCGATGAAGGGGTCCGGTGCTCGCCCGATCGACGATCGGGCTGCGCTCCTCCCCGATCGGGCTGCGCTCCTCCCGCCGGCGCACCGCACCGCGTCACCGCGTGAGCACAGCGGCCGCCAGCTGCTCCTGGACCCGCTCGCAGGAGCTCTACGCGCGCGCCCTGGAGGTGCTGCCCGGCGGCGTGAACTCGCCGGTGCGGGCGATGGGCTCGATCGGGCGCGATCCGATCTTCGTCGCCTCCGGCCGGGGGGCCGAGATCGTCGACGCCGACGGCAACCGTTACGTCGACTGGATGTGCTCGTGGGGGCCGCTGATCGCGGGCCACGCCCATCCGGCGGTGATCGAGGCGGTGACGGCCGCCGCGGTGGCGGGCACCACCTTCGGCGCGCCGACGCAGGGCGAGGTCGAGCTCGCCGAGGAGATCTGCGCGCGCGTGCCGAGCGCCGAGATGGTGCGCATGGTCAGCTCGGGCACGGAGGCCGCGATGAGTGCGATCCGCCTCGCGCGCGCCGCGACCGGGCGCGAGACGCTGATCAAGTTCGCCGGCGCCTACCACGGCCACCTCGACGGCCTGCTCGCCGAGGCGGGCTCGGGGCTCGCGACCCTGGAGGGCGCGCGCGAAGGAGAGCGCACCCCAGAGGGCGGCCTGCCGACCTCGCCCGGCGTCCCGGCGGCCCAGGCGGCGGCCACGGTCGTCATCCCATGGAATGACCGCGACGCCGTCGAGCGGGCGCTGGCCGGGCACGATGTCGCGGCGCTGCTGGCCGAGCCCTACCCGGCGAACATGGGTCTCGTGCCACCCGCGCCGGGCTTTCTCGCCTTCCTGCGCGAACGCACGCGCGAGCACGGCACGCTGCTGGTCTTCGACGAGGTGATCTCGGGCTTCCGCGTGGCGCGCGGCGGCGCGCAGGAGCGCGACGGGGTGACCCCCGATCTGACCGCGCTCGGCAAGGTGATCGGCGGCGGCCTGCCCGCCGCGGCCTATGCCGGACCGCGCCAGCTGATGCAGCGGGTGGCGCCGGCCGGCGACGTCTACCAGGCGGGAACGCTCTCGGGCAACCCCGTCGCCGTCGCGGCCGCCCGCGCGACGCTCGCCCTGCTCGACTCCGCCGCGTACGAGCGCCTCGAGGAGGTCGCCGCCGCCCTCGCCGGGGGCCTGCGCGAGGCCGCGCAGGCCGCGGGAGTACCGGTGCACGTCAGCCAGGTCACGGGCCTGCTGACGATCTTCTTCCACGACGGGCCGGTCGGGTCCTATGCCGACGCCCGCGAGTGCGATCTCGAGGCCCACGCCGCCTTCTGCCGCGCGTTGCTCGCCCGCGGGGTCTATACGCCGCCGTCTCAGTTCGAGGCATGGTTTCCCTCGCTCGCACACACCGACGCCCACGTGGCGGAGACGCTGGAGGCGGCGGGCGAGGCCCTGCGCGAGGTCGCAGCGATGCGGGGCCGTCGATGAGCGCGCTCGCCCGGGTGCTCGACGCGCTCGACCCCGACCTCGCCGCGCACGCCGACGCTGACCCCGGAGGCGACCGTTTCTCGGGCTCGCTCGCCGACCCGGAGCGCGGGTTCGTCCTCGAGGCCGTCTACGAGGGTTACCTGCTGCACTACGGGCGCCCGCGCGCCTTCTCGGACATGGATCCCGACCTGCGCCTGCTGGCCGGAGATGCGCTCTACGCGCTCGGGCTCGAGCGGTTGGCCCGCGAGAGCGACCTGGAGGCCGTGGCCGAGCTCGCCGACCTCATCTCGTTGACCGCCCGGGCACATGCCGAGGGCCGGTCCGACCAGGCCGAGGAGCTGTGGCGGGCGAGCACGCGCGCGCTCTCGCCCGAGGGCGGGCCCGGAGCGCGCGCAGCCTGGCGCGACTGCGCGCGGGGTTCGTGACACCCGTAGCCAAGTTGACTCTATCCTTCTCGCGGCGTTCAATAGGAGAGCGCAGCACTGCCAGCCGATGGCCGACAAGCCCAAGAAGACTCCCGCCCGCAAGTCCCCCTACACCGCCGACCGCGGTGCGGCCGGTGCGTTCGAGGGCGAGACCGTCACGCGGCGCCGCTTCATGACCGTCAACGCGCTCAGCATCGGAGGCATCGCCTCGGCGGCGTTCGGCCTGCCCGCGCTCGGCTTCGCGCTCGGCCCGCTGTTCACCGACGGCGTTCCGAACGCCTGGCAGGACGTCGGCGAGGAGGCGGACTTCGGCACCTCGAGCTACGTCTCGAAGGTGATCAACATGCAGCCTGCGGCCGGCGACGCCGGCAAGACCACGATCTACGTGCGCAAGTTCGATCCCGAGCTCGACACCGCCAACGAGGACCTGCCCTACGTGGCCATCACCAGCCGCTGCTCGCACCTCGGCTGCGCGGTGCGCTACGTCGCGGCCTCCCAGCGCTTCGGCTGCCCCTGCCACGGCGGCATCTACGACTTCGAGGGCAAGGTCGCCGGCGGTCCGCCGGTGCGCCCGCTCGACCGCTTCCACACGCGCGTGGTCAACGGGCGCGTCGAGGTCGGCGAGCGCTTCTCGCTGAACTCCAAGCTCGAGCGCTTCGCTCCGCGCGACCCGTCGAGCCACCTCGACGGGCTGTGGCAATACCTCTATCCGCCGAGGCCCAGCACATGAGCAGGCTCACCCCGCCGCTGCCGAAGTTCCTGCGCCCGGCGCCACCCCGCCCGGGCTACAACGGGGGCGGCCCCGACGCGACGCCGGGCAACGGCGATACCCCTCCTGGGGGCAACGGGGAGCAGCCGGGCACGATCGAGCAGCTGCGCGACGGCGCGGCCGAGAGCGGGACCCAGGTCGTCGGCTGGCTCGACGAGCGCAGCGGCGCGAGCCCGCTGCTGCGCGGGATGCTCTACCGCAAGGTGCCCAAGGGCACCAACTGGTTCTACACGCTGGGCTCGGCCACGATGTTCGCCTTCGTCTCGCAGGCCGTCACGGGCATCTTCCTGGCGATGTACTACGTGCCCGACCCCGCGCGCGCCTACGAGTCGGCGTCGCACCTCACCAACGAGGTCTTCCTCGGCGAGCTCGTGCGCGGCATGCACAAGTGGGGCTCGACGGTGATGATCCTGCTGATCTTCCTGCACCTGGCCAGGACGTTCGTCTTCGGGGCGTACAAGTACCCGCGCGAGCTCAACTGGTTGATCGGCGTCGTGCTGCTCGTGATGACGCTGGCGATGGGCTTCACCGGTTACCTGCTGCCGTTCGACCAGCGCTCGTTCTGGGCGACGGTCGTCGGCGTCAACATCCAAGCTTCCGCGCCTGTCATCGGGCCCTACCTCGCCGACTTCCTGCGCGGCGGCGCGGAGTTGGGCACGACCACGCTGAGCCGCTTCTACGCGCTGCACATGCTGCTGATCCCGGGCCTGCTGGCCGCGCTGATCGGCGCGCACCTGTACCTCGTTGCCAAGCTCGGCACGACCGCCCCGCCGTGGCTGAAGGCCGAGAAGAAGGAACTGTCGAGGCACGAGCTGTGAACAACCGCGAGAAGGAGCAGTACCTCCGCGAGTACTCGGTCCTCAAGGGTCAGGGCAAGCCGTTCTTCCCCTACGCGGTCACCAAGGACGGGATGATGGCCGTGATCGTCATGTTCGTGATCATCCTGATGGCGGTGCTCTTCGGGGCCGAGCTCCAGCCGAAGGCGGATCCGACGACCACCACCTACTCGCCGCGACCCGAGTGGTACTTCTTCTTCCTCTTCGAGCTGCTGCGCGTCGTCAAGCCGCCCGCACTCGTGATCATGGCGACGCTCGGCATTCCGACGATCTGCCTGATCCTGCTGCTGCTGCTGCCCTTCTACGACCGCGGACCCGAGCGGCACCCGCTCAAGCGCCCGATCGCGATGGTCGGCGCCGTCGCCACCATCGTCGGGATGGCCTACCTGACCATTCTCGGCGCGATCACGGGCCCGCCGACCGAGATCGACGTCGAGGTCGCCGCGCAGTACGAGGAGGGCAAGGTGGTCGCCGCGACCTCGGGCTGCCTCTACTGCCACAAGATCGGTGAGAACGGCAACACGATCGGGCCCAACCTGACCCACATCGGCGACCGCCTGGGTCGCGACGCGATCGCGCGCACGCTGATCAACCCGACCGAGCCGATGCCCTCCTACGAGGTGCTGCAGCACGCAAACCCCGAGCAGTTCGACCAGCTCGTGAGCTTCGTCGCTTCGCTCAAGGAGGACATGCCGGAGGAGCCCGCACCGCCGGAACCGTCCCCGCAGGCGAGCGCCGGCTCCGAGTAGCCCAGCGGAGTGAAGCCGGCGAGCCCGAGCGGCACGCTTCCCGAGCGCCAGGTTCGGTCGATGTTCGACCGCATCGCCGTCGTCTACGACCGCATGAACGCGGTCATGACCGTCGGGATGCATCACCACTGGCGCGCCCGTGCCGCCGACCTCGCGCGCGTGGGCCCGGGTGACCGGGTGCTCGACGTCGCGACCGGCACCGGCGATCTGGCCGTCGAGCTCGCAAGTCGCGTCGGGCCGGGCGGCGAGGTCGTCGGGGTCGACTTCGCCGAGCAGATGCTCGAGGTCGCGCGCGACAAGGCGCCGGCCATCCGTTTCGAGCAGGGCAACGCGCTCGCGCTTGCCCACGACGACGACAGCTTCACGGCGAGCACGGTCGGCTTCGGAGCGCGCAACTTCGACGAGCTCGGTCGCGGCCTGGCGGAGATGGTGCGCGTGACTCGTCCCGGTGGCCGCGTGATCGTGCTCGAGATCACCACGCCGCAGCGCGCGCCGCTGTCGTGGTTCTTCGGGCTCTGGTTCGGTCGCATCGTGCCGGGCCTCGGCCGCCTCGCCGGCGATCCCGACGCCTACACCTACCTCCCGAGCTCGGTCGCACGCTTCCCCGGACCGCGTGCGCTGGCGGCCGAGCTTGCGTGCGCGGGCCTGACCGAGGTCGGTTGGCTGCTGACCGCCGGGGGGATCATCGCGATCCACTCGGGGACGGTGCCGCCGCGGTGACCGCCGCCGCGGCGCTCGCGTCGGTGCTCGAGGCGGGCGGACCGCGGCTCTCAGCGGGGCTGGCGCAGACCGAGGAGCGCCTCGCGGTGGTCGCCCGCGCCGCGGGTGATCAGCTCGGGCGTCACGCCGAGGAGACGCTGACCGCGGGCGGGAAGCGGTTGCGCCCTGTGCTCGTGTTCCTCTGTGCGGAGAAGACCGAGCCCGACGAGCGGCTCGTCGCCGCCGCCGCGGCGGTCGAGCTGCTGCACATGGCGACGCTCGTCCACGACGACGTCCTCGACGCCGCGCCCCTGCGGCGCGGCAGGCCCACGGTCTTCGTGGCCGGCGGGAGGCATGCCGCGACGGCGACCGGGGACCTGCTCTTCTCGCGCGCCTTCGCAGAGCTCGCCGCCGGCGGTCAACCGGACGCCGTTCGCGCGCTCTCCCTGGCCTCCTCAGCGCTCGCCCGCGGCGAGCTGATGCAGCGGGCCGACGCCTGGTCGAGCGCGGTCACCCGGACGCGCTACATCGAGCGCTGCGAGTTGAAGACCGCGAGCCTGTTCGCGGCCGCCTGCCGGCTCGGCGCGCTGCTCGGCGGAGCCGGTCCACCCGAGCGGGAGGAGCTCGCGAGCTTCGGACGGCGGATCGGGCTCGCGTTCCAGATCCTCGACGACGTGCTCGACGTCTCCGGGCCCGCGCGGCGCACCGGCAAGCACCGCGGCACCGACCTGCTCGACGGCACCGTCACGCTCCCGCTGATCGAGGCGCGCGAGCGCGACCCGAGCCTGGCGGCGCTCGACCTGCGCGCCGCGGTCACCGATCCCGACGCCGCGCAGGGCATCTGCGAGCGGATCGCGGCGACCGGCGCGCTGGATGTGGTGCGCGAGGAGGCGCTGACCTACGTCGGCGAGGCGAAGGAGGTGCTCACGCGAGCGCGGCTGACGGCCGAACGCCAAGCGGCGCTGGAGCTCGTCGCCGAGGCGGTGGTGGCGCGTTACTCCTGACCGCGGCCGCGTTGAATCAGAAGTCCTCGGGCGCGATCGCCCCGGCGTCGACCGCGGCGACGAAGCGCTCGACCTCGGCGGCCATGTTTGCCCGCCAGAGGCGCTGGTAGTCGGCGCGCAGCGCCTCCGAACCCGCCTCGAGGCGCTCGTCGAAGGCGTCGAGGACGGCCTCGCCGAAGCAGCCCTGGCGCAGGGTCTCGCACTCCGGGCAGCGCAGCGTGACCCGCCAGCGTCCCGAGCCGGCCTCCTCCCACGCGGTCGGCTGGACCAGCTCCGAGCCGCAGTTTGGGCAGCGGCACGGGTCGGGCTCGGCGGGCGGCGCGGCGGCCCGATCGGGCGCAGCCGGCGCGGCCCGCTGTCCGGCGGGGCGCGGCGTCTGCCCGCGTGGCCCGGCCGGGCACGGCGCCTGCCCGAAGTAGACGACCTCGATCGTCTTACCGCTCGGGAGCACGACGCGCTTGACCGAATGCGGGGCAGCGCCCTCGTGGTGGTCCATGTGGCCCGTATCGACACCACCTCGCCCGACTTGAGGGCCGTGGCGCCGGGCCACGCCAATACACTCCCCCGGCCGTGGTGCTCAGCGACCGGACCATTCGTGCCGAGATCGATGCCGGCCGGATCGCGATCGACCCCTACGACCCGGGCCTGGTCCAGCCTTCGAGCATCGACGTGCGAGTCGACCGCCGTTTCCGGGTCTTCAACAACGCGCGCTACCCCTACATCGACGTGCGCCAGCCGATGGAGGGCCTGACCGAGCTCGTCGAGCCCGAGGGCGATCACCCGTTCATCCTGCACCCGGGGGAGTTCGTGCTCGGGCAGACGCTCGAGCACGTGACACTGCCCGACGACCTCGTCGCCCGCCTCGAGGGCAAGAGCTCGCTGGGGCGCCTGGGGCTGCTGATCCACTCGACGGCGGGCTTCGTCGACAGCGGCTTCTCGGGCAACCTCACGCTCGAGCTGTCCAACGTCGCCAACCTGCCGATCACGATCTACGAGGGCATGCCGATCGGCCAGATCTCGTTCATGCGCATGGACGGGCCCGTCGAGCACCCGTACGGATCGGGCAGCACGGGCAGCAAGTACCAGGGCCAGACCGAGCCCACGGCGAGCCGCTTCTACCGCAACTTCGAGCGGCCCGACTGATCCGCCCGAGCATCCCTCCCGCAGACACCTGTACCGCTAGCATGAACCTTGCGGCCGGCCCGCGCTGGCGCGAGTCGCACCCCCGGAACACTTCAGGAGTTGCCAATGCCCACCCCCGGAATCGCCGAGATCGCCATCGTCCTCGTCATCGTGCTCGTCATCTTCGGGCCGAAGCGCCTGCCCGACCTGGGTCGATCGCTCGGCAGCGGGATGCGCGAGTTCAAGGACTCCGTGACCGGCGGCAAGAAGGACGACGACGAGCTGTCCGCCGGCGAGAAGGCCGAGCCCGTGCACGCCGAGAAGAAGCCCGAGCCCGTGCGCGCCGAGAAGTCAGAGGCGACGCCGGCCGGCGGTCAGAGCTCCTAGCAGCCCCGCAGCGCCGCACGAGGAGGTCGCGCACGTCCCGTGCCGCGCTTACGCCCCATCGATCATGAGGACCGGCTCACGCTCGTCGACCATCTCGGCGAGCTGCGGTCGCGGCTCATCACGGCGCTGCTCGCCTTCGGCGTGGCGTTCGCGGTCTGCTCGTGGCAGAACGAGCTGGTGCTGGACATCGTCAACCGGCCGCTGCCGGACAAGTTCGGGCAGCCGCTCACGCTCGGCATCACCGAGCAGTTCACGACGACGCTGACCAACTCGGCGTACATGGGCATCCTGCTCGGGCTGCCGGTGATCCTCTACCAGCTCTACGCGTTCATCCTGCCGGCCTTCAGCCCGGCCGAGCGCCGCGTCGCGACGCCGCTCGCGTTGATGGTCCCGGTGCTGTTCATCTCGGGCGTGGTGTTCTGCTACTTCATCGTCCTCCCGCCGGCGATCGACTTCCTGCTCAGCTTCAACTCCGACCAGTTCGAGACCGAGGTCCGGGCGCGCGACTACTACAGCTTCGTGATGCTGACGATGGCCGCGATGGGCCTCGGCTTTCAGATCCCCGTCGCCATCTTCGCGCTGTGCAAGGTGGGGATCACCACGCCCGAGAAGCTGCGCAAGAACCGCCGCTACGCGATCCTCGTGATCGCGATCGTCGCCTCGCTGCTGCCGACGATCGATCCCGTCACGCTGCTGCTCGAGATGGTCCCGCTGCTGCTGCTGTACGAGTTCAGCATTCTGCTCGCGTCCCGCTTCGGGCGCCCGGTGGGCGCAGAGGACGACGCAGAGGACGGCGCACAGGACGACGCAGAGGACGACGCACAGGACGACGCAGACGGGGATGCGGACGACGCCCCGCCGAGGCCGGGCTAGCTACGCTCTCGCCCGATGCTCTTCGACCTGCAGGGAAAGCGCCGCCGCGCGGTCCAGGTGACCTATCTCGGCCTCGCGGTGGTCCTGGGCGGCGGCCTGGTGTTGCTGGGCATTGGCTCCGACACCCAGGGCGGCGGGCTGCTCGACGCCTTCAACGGCGGCGGTGGGGGTGCCAGCGGCAACCAGATCGCCGAGGACCGCATCGATGACAACGAGAAGCGCCTCGAGATGTCCAACCCGGCGGCGGCCGAGGGGCGCATCCGCAAGCAGCTCGTGCGCGACTACTACTCGCTCGCGAGCAGCCAGACCGGCGACGGCGAGGCGATCTCCGACGAGGCGCGCGCCGATTTCCAGCAGGCGGCCGCCAACTGGCAGGCCTACTTGGCGCTCGACCCCGAGCGCCCGGATACCTCGCTGGCCGGGCTGGTGCTCCAGCTCTACGACCCCAAAGTGCTCAACAAGCCCCAGGAGGCGAAGGAGGCCGCGCAGCTGGTCGCGCAGGTCGACGAGGACGCCAACGCCTACCTGAACCTGATCCAGTACGCCGTCCTGGCGGGCGACATGCGGACCGCTGACCTCGCCGCCCAGCGCGCGATCGACCTCGCGCCCAAGGCACAGAAGGCGCAGGTGCGCCAGCAGGCGAAGCAGCTCAAGATGCCGCAGCAGGCTCAGGGGGCGGCCCCGTCGGGCGGCGCCGCTCCGCCGGCCGCTCCGTAGTTGTCCACTGACCCGGGCCGGAGCGGCGGTACAGTACCCGCGCGCGGGGGAAGCGGACCACAGGAACAGGAGAGAGCGCGTGAACTTCAGCATCAGCGACGAGGAGATCGACGCCCAGACCCATCTGATCGAACTCGGCGGCGAGATCGACCTCTACACCGCGCCGGAGTTCAAGGAGCGCATGGTGGAGCTGATCGAAGCCGGCAAGGAGCACATCGTCGTCGACCTCTCGCAGGCGACCTTCATCGACTCGACGACGCTCGGCGTGCTCGTCGGCGGCGTCAAGCGACTGCGCCCGTCCGGTGGGGCGCTGGCCCTGGTCTGCACCGACCAGAACATCAACAAGATCTTCGAGATCACCGGGCTCGACCGCGTCTTCGCGATCCACGGCAGCCGCGACGAGGCGATCGCCTCGCTGAGCTCGCCCGCCGAGTAGAGCCCCCGACCCTGAGCGCCTACAATCGGCGACCGCGACCCTCTCGAGGGCCGCGGGCCGTTAGCTCAACTGGTAGAGCAGGAGACTCTTAATCTCAAGGTTGAAGGTTCGAGTCCTTCACGGCCCATCGCAGCCCCGCTTGGCGGCAGGCCGCGCCGGTCAGCGAGAGGCGAGCGCCGCGAGCACCTCGTCGAGGCGGGCGTAGGTCTCGTTCAGCCCGCGCTCCATGCCCGACGCGAGCATGCCGTCGCGTTCCTCGGCGGTGTGGAAGATGGACG
>JBPCPD010000108.1:0-3258 GCA_050999535.1 Thermoleophilaceae bacterium | reverse complement strand
CCGCCGGGGCGGGCTCCGCCGGGGGCGTCTGCTCCGGCGTCGTGGGCTGCGGTGCCGCCTGGTCGCTGGTGGCCGTGTCCTGGCGCTGGGTCGAGGTCTCGGTGGACGTCGAGGGGGTGCTCCGAGCGGGCTCGTCGTCTCCGCCGCAGCCGGCGAGCAGAGCGAACGTCGCGCACGCGAGTGCGGTGGCCAGGCGTCTCACGGGCGCGCGCCCTACCCCTCGAGCGCGGGCAGGCGACGGTCGCAGTGCGGACAGTCGTTGAGATCGCGCTGCACCAGCTGCTCGAGCGAGCATCCGCACAGGCGCAGGTTCTCGACCGCATACGGGAGGCTGCTGGGTGACGGCGCGAGTGGGATCAGCTTGCCGACGACCTCGAAGGGCTCGCCGGACTCGCCGTCGAAGTACTGCTTCCCGGGCTCGACCTCACGGATGACCTCGCGGTCGGAGCGTGTACGGAGGCGATACTTCTGACGCGGGCTCATCGATCGGGCAATCTACCAACCGGCGTGCGCATCCTGATCTTCCACGGCTACCTGCTGCGCGGCACGGGCAGCAACGTCTACAACGCGAGCCTCGCCCGCGCGCTGGTGGCCCGCGGCCACGAGGTGCACCTGCTCTGCCAGGACCGCAATGCCGAGCAGCTCGGCTTCGTCGACGCGGTCGGCGACTGGGAGCAGGGCTCGCTCACGGTGCGCAACCTACGCGACCCGGCCCGGCTGACGGTCTACACGCCCGACATCGGGCGTGTGCTGCCCGTCTACGTCGCCGACGCCTACGAGGGCTTCGAGGCGGTGCCGCTGCCCGAGCTCGACGACGCGCGCATCGAGGCCTACGTGGCGGCCAACGTCGCGGCGGTGGCCGAGCTCGTCGAGGCGCTTGCGCCCGACGTCGCGCTGGCGAATCACCTCGTGCTGGGGCCCGCGATCCTGGCCCGCGCGCTCGGTGGTCAGGTGCCCTACGCGGTCAAGGTCCACGGCAGCGCGCTCGAGTACACGGTGCGCCCCAACCGCGGGCGCTTCCTGGGCTGGGCGCGCGAGGGCCTGAGCGGCGCCGGTGGCGTTCTGGTGGGCTCGCGTCACACCGCCGAGAGCCTGTGGGAGGTGCTCGGCGATCCGCACCTGCCCGAGCGGACCCGCCTTGGCCCGCCCGGAGTCGACGTCGAGGCCTTTCGCCCGCTGGCCCCCGCGGACGCCGCCACGCGCCTGCGCGAGCTCGCCGACCGGCTCGGAACGGGCGCCGCCGCCGGCTGGGGCGGGGAGCAGGGCGCCGAGGCCGCGCTGCGCGCCGCCGCGCCTAAGCAGGAGCGCATCGTCGCATACGTCGACAAGCTGATCGTATACAAGGGCGTGGACCTGCTGCTTGCCGCGTGGCCACTCGTCGTCGACGCGGTGCCCGACGCACGATTGGTCGTGATCGGCTTCGGGACCTACCGCGCCGCGCTGGGAGCGATCGTCGACGCGCTCGCCGCGGGAGACCTCGTGGCGATTCGAGCGATCGCGGCCCGGGGCCGCGAGCTCGAGGGCGGCCCCGCGGGCGAGCTCGCCCACCTCGCCGCCTTCCTCGACGGGCTCGGCGGTGAGCAGCGCGAGCGCTACCTCGCCGCCGCGGCGGGTGCCGCCGGGCGCATCGTCTTCACCGGCCGCCTCGAGCACTCCGACCTGCCCTCGGTGCTGCCCGCCTGCTCGGCGATCGTCGTGCCGAGCACCTTTCCCGAGTCCTTCGGAATGGTCGCTGTCGAGGGCGCCGCATGCGGGGCGCTGCCCGTCTCCGCTGCGCACTCGGGACTGGCCGAGGTCTCGCGCGAGCTCGGTGGTGCGCTCGCTCCCGACCAGCGCGAGCTGCTGTCCTTCGAGCTTGGGCCGGGAGCCGTCGAGGAGCTCGCCGGCAAGCTCGTACGCTGGCTTTCACGGCCGTCCGCGGAGCGCGATCAGCTCTCCGGGCAGCTCGCCGAGCGAGCGCGGCGGCGCTACGGGTGGGAGGGGGTCGCGGACGGCGTGATCGCGGCAGCGCAGGGTCGCCTCTCCGAGCTCGCCGAGCCCGCGCCGGGCAGCGCGGCTTCCGGCCCCGCGACTGGATAATCTTCCCGCCGTGAGCAGCGGATCGAATCGGTGGGCGGCCACCGGCCTGACGGTTTTCCTGCTGGCCGCGACGGGGGTGGGCTGCGGCAGCCAGGAGCCCGATCTGATCAACGGCAAGGCGCAGTTCGTCCAGAAGTGCGCCTCCTGCCACATGCTCGCCCGCGCGAACGCCTCCGGCGTGAAGGGCCCCGACCTCGACGCCGCGTTCGGACCTGCGCGCGGCGACGGGCTCGGCGAGCAGACCGTCGCGGGCGTCGTCGAGATGCAGATCGGCAACGTGCGCCGCAGCAGCACGATGCCGGCCGACCTCGTCGGCGGGCAGGACGCCGCCGACGTCGCCGCCTACGTCGCACGCGTCGCGGGCCAGCCCGGCGAGGACACCGGCGCGCTGGCTACCGCCGGGGCGCCGGAGGTCTCCAACAAGCCGATCGTCGCCGAGAGCGGGACGCTGGAGATCCCGGCCGACCCCACCGGTGCGCTGGCCTTCGCCAGCACGAAGGCCGAGGCGCCCGCGGGCTCGATCGAGGTCATGATGCCCAACCCGTCGTCGGTCGAGCACAACATCGCGATCGCCGACGAGGGCGGCGAGGTGATCGAGGAGGGACCGGTCGTGGGCAAGGGCGAGAGCTCGGACCTCACCGCCGACGTGAAGCCGGGCAAGTACCAGTTCCTCTGCACGGTGCCCGGCCATGCCGACGGCGGGATGAAGGGCGAGCTGACCGTCAAGTAGTCCCCGGCGGCCCGGGAGCGCCGCTGCCGGTGTCCTCGGTCGCTCGCCTGCGCTGCAGGCTTCGCTTCCTGCGTTCTTGGCAGCGACCCTCCCGGGCTCGCCGGGAGCGCCGCCGGGATCTCAGTTCGAGCTCCGAGCCGCCTCGGCGAGCCGCGGGAAGCGTTCGTCGTCCGCTGCGAGCATCGATGCCAGTGTGACGCGCACCGCTTTGAGGTCGAGGGTGCCGGCGGCGAGCATCGCCTCGATGTCGGCCCAGTCACGCGTGCGGTCGAACATCGCCTTGAAGACGGCGAGCTCGACCGGGGCCAGCACGGGGATCCGAGTGCCCTCGAACGGGACCGTTCGGCGATGGCGCGCCGCGTCGGCGTGGACGGGCGCGTAGTCGAAGAACAGATCGATCGGCGTCCCATCCCACCAGAGGCGGATCTGCCCGTCGCGCTCGATCGCGG
>JBPCPD010000099.1:0-3136 GCA_050999535.1 Thermoleophilaceae bacterium | reverse complement strand
GCTCTCACCTGTGCGCGGATCTTCCGCGCCCTGTTCGGCCGCCTGTGCGCCGCGACGGCGAGCGTCGCCGACGCGGTCGCGCTGCTCGGGCCCCGCCGGCGCACCAGCTCAAAGCGAGCGGCCAGGCGCAGGCCGCCGGCCGACCGGCCCGACCTCTCCAAGCTCCCCGAGGACCCCGGCGTCTACATCTTCCGCGACGAGCGCGGGCGGGCGCTGTACGTCGGCAAGTCGGTGTCGCTGCGCAGCCGGGCGCGCTCGCACTTCTGCGCGCCGGCAGGTTGGACAGAGCGCGCGGAGATCGCCGACTACCGCGCGACGAACTCCGAGCTCGGAGCGCTCGTGCTCGAGAACCGGCTGATCAAGCGCTGGCGCCCGCCGGGCAACACGCAGCTCAAGCGCAGCGATCGCTGGGTCTACATCCGCTGCCGCCTCGACGTGGAGTACCCGGTGCTCGACGTCTCGCCCGAGCCGGCTCCGGGGCGCGCGGTCAACGTCGGGCCGCTGCGCGGGGGCGCGCTCCCGCGACGGAGCTCGCCGACCACCTGACCTCGCTCTATCGCCTGCGCCACTGCGGGCGAACGCTGCGGCGGCGCGAGCATCCATCGATCTACGGGCAGATGGGGCGCTGCTGCTCGCCCTGCCTCGGCGACCTCGATCCCAACGCCTACCGGCGCCAGGTGGATGCGGCTCTGGCGCTGTTCGAGACGCCCGACGGCGCCGGCGACGCGCTCCTGCACGAGCTCGACGGCCGGATGCGCGCGGCCTCGAAGGCCCGGCGCTACGAGGCGGCGGCCGCGCTGCTGCGCCGCCGCGAGCGGCTCGCGCCGCTGCTCGACCGCCTCGGCGGGCTGCTGCGCGCCGTCGACGCCGACCCGCGCCTTGTCCTCGCCCGGCATCCTTCGGAGCCGCGCTGGGACGCCTTCTGGATCGTCGCAGGGCGCGTCGCCGACTGGGGCGCGCTGACGACTCCCGCCGAGCTCGCCGCTCGCAGCGAGGCCGCGCTGGCCATGGCGGCGGCGCGGGCGGTGCCCGCGGAGGAGGTGGACGAGGTCCGGATCGCCTCGACGTGGATCGCCGAGCACGACCCGCCAACCTTGTCGCTCGCGCACGGGGCGCCCTCCGCCGCGCAGCTGGAGCGCTTCGTGGCCGTCAGCGGCGCAGCGGCGTAACGCTCAGCGCCGAAGGTGAATGGATCGGCGCGCCTGAGCGTGGCTGGCAGGGACGCAGGGAGCGAAGCGTGCTTTGCACGCGACCGAGCGAGGAGACGGCCGGGCGCGCTCAGGCGCCGCCGACGTCGCCGACCGCGCGCTCGGCGGCCTCGAAGCCGGTCTTCGAGTGCGTGCCGTCGCAGAACGGCTTCGTCGTCGAGCCACCACAGCGGCACAGCGCGATCGGCCCGCCGTCGGCCCCGGCGGTGAACGTCTCGCCGTCGGCGTCGACCAGCGTGATCGGCCCCGTCACCTTGTACGGCCCGTTGTCGCGGACCCTGATCTCGACTGTGCCCATCCGCCCAGCTTACTCGTGCTCGATGAGCTGACCATGGCCCCCCGGGCCAGGAGGCGCGCTCTCATGGATGCGCTCGCGCGCGGGCGAGCGCCGCCGGTGGCGTTTCGACATCGGAGCCAAGAAGCGTGGCTACGAGCGGCAGGGGCTGCCCGAGCTCTGGCTGGTCGACACCGAGGCGGCGGAGATCCTTGTCTTCAGACGCTCGCGTGCCGGCACGGCCGAGTTCGATGTGGCCCTCGAGCTGGCAGCGGGCGACCACCTGGAATCGCCGCAGCTGAGCGGACGGCTGAGACGGATCAGCTCACTGCGACGCAGGGTTGACCACGCCCACACACGGGTCCACCCGCCGGCATGAACCGGTCCGTCAGCCGCGTGTCTCCCCGTCGCCCTCCGGCGGCGGCGGCGCGTCCGGGATCTCGGGCATCACATCGGGCTCGGGCAGCGGCTCGTCGCCGGCCGGGCCCTCGCCCGAGGACTCCTCGCCCTCGGGCAGCTCGCCGCCGCCATCGCCGTCCTTGGCGCCGACCCCGACCGCCTCGCGCTTGCGCACGGGCTTGCGGATCGTGATCTTGACCTCGCGCGTCTCCTCGGTGCCGGCCTTGCCGTCGCTGTCCTACGCGGGGATCTCGCCGCGCTCGACCTCGACGGTCGAGCCCGGCTCCATCGACTTGGCCAGCACCTCGTCGGCGAGCGGGTCCTCGATGTAGCGCTGGATCGCCCGCCGCAGCGGCCGGGCGCCCATCGCGGGATCCCAGCCCTTCTCGACGAGCAGGTCGGCCGCCTCGTCGGAGAGGTTGAGCGAGAGCTCCTGCTCGGCGAGCGACTCGCGGATGCGCTTGAGCAGCAGCTCGACGATCTCCTTGACCTCGTCCTTGGCCAGCTTGTGGAAGACGATGACCTCGTCGATGCGGTTGAGAAACTCGGGCCGGAAGACCTTCTTGAGCTCGCTCATGATGCGCGACTTCATGTCGTCGTAGCTGACGCCGGTGTCGCCCTCGCCGACCGTGAAGCCGACGCCGGTGTTCTTGGCGATCTCCGACGCTCCGACGTTCGAGGTCATGATCACGATCGCGTTACGGAAGTCGACCGTGCGGCCCTGGCTGTCGGTCAGCCGGCCGTCCTCGAGGATCTGCAGCAGGATGTTGAAGACGTCCGGGTGGGCCTTCTCGATCTCATCGAGCAGGAGGACGCTGTAGGGCTTGCGACGCACGGCCTCGGTCAGCTGGCCGCCCTCGTCGTAGCCGACGTAGCCGGGGGGCGAGCCCACGAGCCGCGACACGGCGTGCTTCTCCATGTACTCGGACATGTCGATCCGGACCATGGACTCCTCGTCGCCGAAGAGGAACTCCGCGAGCGTGCGTCCGAGCTCGGTCTTGCCGACACCCGACGGGCCGAGGAAGACAAACGAGCCGTTCGGGCGCTTGGGGTCCTTGAGCCCCGCGCGCGAGCGGCGGATCGCCTTCGAGACGGCCTCGATCGCGGCGTGCTGGCCGATCACGCGCTTGTGCAGCTCCTCCTCCATGTGCATCAGCTTCTGCGTCTCGGCCTCGGTCAGCTTGAAGACGGGGATGCCGGTCCACATCGAGACGATGTCGGCGATCTCCTCCTCGCCGATCTCGGGCCGCTCGCC
>JBPCPD010000097.1:0-10066 GCA_050999535.1 Thermoleophilaceae bacterium | reverse complement strand
TGGAGAAGAGACAGGCTGAATCCTGTTCGTGAATCCATACGTACCGATAGTCGTAGCTGTTACCCGCGCGGCCCCGTTCGGGCAGCGACGTGGTCGCTGCGGCGACCATCCCGCCGCCGCTGCTGGTCAGCCCCGCGAGCACCGCATAGGCGTGGCGCGCATCGCGCGGAGCCATGGTCTGCTCGAAGCGCGGGACCCGCTCTGCCCAGGCCGCCTCGGTGCCCGTCCAGGCACCCTGGGGCTCTGGAGCTTGGGGCTCTCGGCGGGCGTCGAGAGCGAGTACCAGGTCGTGGTGGCTCCCGGCCTCGACCTCCAGGTCGAGCGAGAGCGCCTGCCCGTCCCCGGCGCCCCCCACGGAGGCCCCGGCGGCCCCGGCCCAGCAGAAGTGGTGATCGCCTGTGCGGCCTCGCCAGGCGCCTTCGTCGTCACGAGCCAGGTCCCACGCCGGCCGGCGGCCGAACGCCCCGCGCAGCTCGAGCAGCACCCGCACCCGGGCATCCCCGGAGACGGCGATCACCCGCCTCAGCAGCACGGCCCGGCCGCGCCGGCCCGGCATGGCCAGGGCCTCGCGGCACTCGACGATGCCCTCGTCAGTGATCCAGCGGCTGCGCCAGATCAGGCTGCCCCGCTCGTAGTAGCCACCCCAGACACAGCGCGCACTGGGCGTCACCGCGTAGGCGCCGCCGCCACCGATCAGCGAGGACAGCAGCGCGTCGTCCCCCCAGCTCGGAAAGCACAGCCAGGCCACGTCCCCCAGGGGGCCGATCAGGGCGCCGCGCTCGCCGTCGGCCAGCAGCGCGTACTCGCGCAGCACGTGCGGCCCGAACCGTTCCGCGAGCCGGTCGGGGCTCATCGCGCGGTCATACGGCGAACCGCTGCGCCTGGGCTTGCTTGAGCTCGAGGCCCAGGCCCGGGCGGGAGCGGTCGGGGATCAGCGCGCCGCCTACCGGCTCGAGCACGCCGTCGAAAAGCATCCGCTCCAGGCGCGCGTGATCGTGGAAGTACTCCAGCCGGGCGAGTGGCTCGATCGCGCAGCACGCGTGGGCGTGCAACGACGGCGCGCAGTGCCCCGAGAGCGCCACTTCGTGCGCCTTGCACAGCGCGCCGACGCGCACGAAGTCGGTGATGCCCCCGCAGCGCGTGACATTGGCCTGCGGCACGTCGACTGCGCCCGCTTCGAGCAGCGCCCGGAAGCCGAACAGGTCCCAGCCGTACTCGCCGGCCGCGACCGCCATCCCCGCCGGCGCGCGGTCGCGGATCAGGCGCAGGCCCTCCAGGTCGTCGGAGGAGACGGGCTCCTCGAGCCAGCGCACGTCCCACGCGGCGAGGCACTGAGCCTCGGCGAGCGCCTGCTTGCGCGTCCACGCGCCGTTGGCGTCGACCATCAGCTCGGCGTCGTCGCCGATCGCCGCGCGCGCCGCGGCCACCCGAGCGGGATCGCCCGCCGGGTCGCGGCCGACCTTCATCTTGACCGCCCCGATCCCCTCGGCGACCCAGCCGCCGAGCTGCTCCGTCAGGCGGTCGAGCGGGTAGGAGGTGAAACCGCCCGACCCGTAGATCGGCACGCTGGCGTGAAACGGCCCGAGCAGGACGCACAGCGGCAGCTCGAGCAGGCGCGCCTTGAGGTCCCACAGGGCCACGTCCACGGCGGCCATGGCCATGGTGCCCACCCCGGCCCGGCCGGCGTTGCGCAGGGCCTGCTCCATCGCGACCCACGCCGCCGGCACGTCCATGGCGTCCCGCCCGCAGACCGCCCCGGCGAGCAGCGACTCGACCAGCGTGCCGGTGGCGACGTTGCCGTAGGTCCAGCCGAGCCCCCGCTGGCCGCCCGCTGTCGCGTGCACGACGACGATCGTCGTGGAGTCCCACGCCAGCGTGGCGTCGGACTCCGGAGCGTCGGTCGGGACGGTGTATGCCGCGACCTCGACCGACTCGATCACCGCGCCGCCGGTCGAGACGGCGCTCATCGGTTGGTGAGCTCGGCGACCTTGCCCTTGAGCGACTCCCTGATGATCTGCCAGCGCGCCGGGTCGCCGCCCATCAACGCCTTGCCGATCCCCTTGACCTGGTCGAACTGGATGTGGGGCGGCAGCGGCGGCACTTCGGGGTCGGTGATCACCTCGAGCACGGCCGGCCGGCCCGCCCCCAGCGCCTCCTCCCAGCCGGCGCCGACGTCCTCTGGCCGGTCGACGCGCACGCCGTGTAGGCCGATCAGACGGGCGTAGTCGGCGTAGGGGAAGTCAGGCAGCACCTGGGAAGCCTCGAGCTTGGGATCGCCGGCCATCACGCGCTGCTCCCAGGTGACCTGGTTGAGGTCGTTGTTGTGGAGCACGACCACGACGAGCTGCTGGTTCGACCAGCGGTCCGCGTAGCGGGCTATGTCGAGCAGGCAGGCGTTGCCGATCATCTGCATCGCACCGTCGCCGCTGGTGGCGATCACGGGGCGGTCGGGAAACGCGAGCTTGGCCGCCAGCGCGTAGGGCACCGCCGGGCACATCGTCGCCAGCGTGCCGCTCAGCGCCGCATCCATGCCTGCGCGCATGCGCACGTGGCGCGCCCACCAGTTGGTGCCCGAGCCGGAGTCGCTGGTGAGGATCGCGCGGTCGGGCACGCGCTCGCTGAGCTCGTGGAAGACCAGCTGGGGGTTCACCGGGTTCGCGCTCTGGTGGGCGCGGTCGTCGAGCACCCGCCACCAGCGCTCCACGCCCTCCTCGATCGCCGATCGCCACGAGCGGTCCTGCTTGCGCTCGAGCAGCGGCAGCAGCGCGCGCAGAGTCTCGGCCGCGTCGCCGACGAGATTGACCTCGGTCGGGTAGCGCATCCCGATCAGGCGCGCATCGATGTCGATCTGGATGCCGCGGGCACTGCCGGGCTCGGGCAGCCACTCGGCGTAGGGAAAGCTCGAGCCGATCATCAGGAAGGTGTCGCAGCCCTCCATCAGGTCGTAGGAGGGCTTGGTCCCCAGCAGGCCGATCGAGCCGGTCACGTAGGGCAGCTCGTCGGAGAGCACGGCACGGCCGTTGAGCGCCTTGGCCACGCCGGCGCCAAGGACCTCGGCCAGCTGCTCGACCTCTGCGACGGCGTGCTTGGCGCCCTGGCCGATCAGGATCGCCACGCGCTCGCCGGCGTTGAGGATCTTGGCCGCCTGGTGCACGAGCTGGTCGTCGGGCGCCGCGCGCGGCTTGCCGATCGAGGACTCGGAGGAGGAGACAGCTCCGTGCGCGCGCGGCGGCTCCTTGTAGGGGAGCTCCTGCACGTCGTTGGGCACGATCACGCAAGTGGGAGAGCGCGTGGCGCGCGCGATGCGCATCGCGCGGTCGACCAGGTGGGCCGCCTGCTCTGGGACCATGCAGACCTGGACGAACTGCGAGGCGACGTCCTTGTACAGCGTCCCCAGGTCGACCTCCTGCTGAAAATCAGCGCCGAGCCCCATGCGGGCCTGCTGTCCGACGATCGCGACGACCGGCTGGTGGTCGAGCTTGGCGTCGTAGAGGCCGTTGAGGAGATGGATCGCGCCCGGGCCCGACGTCGCCATGCAGACCCCGACCTCGCCGGTGAACTTCGCGTGCGCGCAGGCGGCGAACGACGCGATCTCCTCGTGGCGGACCTGCGTGAACTCCAGCTCGTCGCCGAGCTCGTGGAAGGCGCCCAGCAGACCGTTGATCCCGTCGCCGGGGTAACCGTAGACGCGGTTGACTCCCCATTCGCTGAGCCTTCGCAGGATGAACTCGCCGACGGTCATGGTGTCCTCGCTTCGTTGGGGGCCCCGCTCGGCATTCCCGTTTGCAGACGCGGGAAACCGTCCGTGTCGTTTCGCTGACATCGAGTGTTTGGCTGCAGCGAAAGGGGGAAGATGCGGCGCGACGATGGCCGACCAGCTCTCCAGGACGACGAAGCGGCGGCTGCGGCGGGCCCTGCGCAACTTTCGCCGCGGGCGTGCCCAGCGCCTGCTCAGCGCAGCCACCGCGGCCAGCGCCCTGCCGCTGGGAGCAGAGATCTACCTCAACCACTACGGCGGCTCGTTCGGCAACAAGTGGATGTGGACGCCCGTGGTGCTCTCGCCGCTGCTGGCGGCGGCGGGCGTGGCCGGAGTCGTCTCGGCGCGCGCGGCGCGAACGGTACTGCCCGCGGTGTCGGCGCTCTATCTGGCCGACGGGCTCGGGGGCATGTTCTTCCACCTGCGGGGGACCGCCCGCAAGCCGGGCGGGTTCCGCGAGCCGACCTACAATCTCGTGATGGGTCCGCCGGCCTTTGCCCCCGGCTCGCTGGCCATGGTGGGCGGCATCGGCCTCGCCGCCGCCGTCGCCCGCCGGGAGCGCTGAGCGCCACGGCCCACTCATTCAACGACCCCGACCACCTGCCCAAGCGGCGCGGTGGAAGTGCGCCGGCCGACCCCGCGGGTCTGCCTCGGCAGCGGCGCGGCATGACGCCCCAGATGCACGGCCGCTACCCCGACTACGACGTGATGGATGACGCCGGCCACTGGGATCCGGTCACGCGCGAGGTGATCGAGCGGCGGGAGCGCGAGCGCCCGAAGATCCGCTTCTTCACCGGTACCGAGGCACGCTGCCTCGGTCGCTTCCTCGACGCCGTGCTGGCGCAGGATGCCGAGCCGCGGATCCCGGTGCTCGGCATCGTCGACGCCAAGCTCCACGCCGGCCGGCTCGACGGCTACCGCTTCGCCGACATGCCGCAGGACACCGAGACCTGGCGCGTGGTAGCCGCGGGCCTCGACCACAGCGCGCGCGGGCGCGGTGCGCCGGATCTCGCCGGCGCCGGCGATGAGCTCGTCCGCGAGCTCATCGAGGACCTCTCCCGGGGCCGGCTGGACGGCGGCCCCTGGGAGCGCGTGAACGTCAGCCGCGCCTGGAGCGTGGTGATGCGCGGCGCGCTGGCGGCCTTCTACTCGCACCCGTGGGCCTGGAACGAGATCGGCTTCGGCGGCCCCGCCTACCCGCGCGGCTACCTGCGCCGGCGCATGGGCCCGGCCGGGCGCGATCCCGACGAGGCGCCGGAGGCCTTTGCCGTCGACCCGGTCAGCGACATCGCGGCGCGAGGTGGCGAGTGAGCACCGGCCTGCGGCGAATCCTCAAGGGGGCGGTGATGCCCCCCGACAACGACTCGGCGACGCTGCTCGACCCTCACCGTCGCGCGATCCCGGGTGCCGAGACGATGCGCCGCTACCGTGACGACGACGAGGTCGACCTGGCGATCGTAGGCGCGGGCGCCGGCGGCGGAACGCTGGCGCAGCGCCTGGCGCGCCGGGGCTGGCGCGTGGTCGTGCTCGAGTCCGGGCCGTTCTGGGACCCCGACCGCGCCTGGATCTCCGACGAGGCCGGTCAGCACGACCTCTACTGGAACGCGCCACGGGTGATCGGCGGCGGCGACCCGGTGGAGCTCGGCAAGAACAACTCCGGCCACGGAGTCGGTGGTTCGATGATCCACTACGCCGGCTACACGCCGCGCTTCCACCCCTCGGACTTCGAGACGCGAACGCGCGACGGCGTGGGGGCCGACTGGCCGATCGGCTACGAGGATCTCAAGGCCCACTACGAGCGCGTCGAGCTGGAGCTGCCGGTCGCCGGCCAGGACTGGCCCTGGGGCGATCTGCACGCCCACCCGCATGCGCCGCACCCGATCTCCGGCGCGGCGTCCAAGGCGCGCGAAGGTGCGCGCGCCGCCGGCATCGAGACGCGCATCGGTCCGGTGGGCAGCCCCGACGGCACGTTCGGCAACCGTCCGCACTGCATCTACCGCGGCTTCTGCCTCCAGGCGTGCAAGGTCAACGCAAAGTCCTCGCCCTTCGTGACTCACCTGCCCGACGCGATCGCCCACGG
Source organism: Thermoleophilaceae bacterium (assembly GCA_050999535.1). GTDB lineage: Bacteria > Actinomycetota > Thermoleophilia > Solirubrobacterales > Thermoleophilaceae > JAAYBF01. The sequence continues at coordinate 4,229 of JBPCPD010000097.1, read as the reverse complement.
CGTCGAGGTGCGCGCGGACGCCCACGTAACGCGCGTCGAGATCGACGCGACCGGCAGCGCGACCGGGCTCACCTACATGCACCAGGGCCGCGAGCGCCACCAGCGCGCGGCTGCGGTGGCGGTTGCCGGGTACTCGATCGAGACGCCGCGGCTGCTGCTCAACTCCGCCAGCGCGCGCCACCCCCGCGGGCTGGGCAACGACCACGACCAGGTCGGGCGCTACGTGATGGTCCAGGGCGCCTCGCAGGTGGCCGGGCGCTTCCCCGAGCCGCTACGCCAATACAAGGCGCCGCCGCCCGAGATCTGCTCGGAGCAGTTCTATGAGACCGATGCCGCACGTGGCTTCGCTCGCGGATTCTCGATTCAGACCGTCGGCCCGCTGCCGATCGGTTGGGCCGAGCACGTGCTCGCCGACGGCCACTGGGGCCACGCCCTGCGCGAGTACATGCGCGACTACAACCACTGGACCACGCTTGGCCTGCTGTGCGAGCTGCTGCCACAGGCCGAGAACCGTGTGACGCTGGCACCGGATACCGACCGGCACGGCATGCCGGTCGCGCGCTTCGACTACACCGAGTGCGACAACGACCGAGCGAGCACGGCGCATGGCAAGCGGGTCCTGGAGGGGATCTGGGAGGCGGAGGGCGCGCAGGACACGCTCACGATCGACCGCTACGCCCACCTCGTCGGCGGCGCTCGTATGGGCTCCTCGCCCGAGCAGAGCGTGGTCGACTCGGACCACCGTGCGTGGGGGGTGCCCAACCTCTTCGTCTGTGACGGCAGCGTGATGCCGACCCAGGGCTCCGCGAACCCGGCGCTGACGATCATGGCGCTCGCCTCGCGGCTGAGCGAGCGGCTGGCGGACAAGCGCGTCGACCACGGCACTGGCCGCGCGAGAACCTGGTAGGGATCGCGCGATGAGCGCCGTCGCCACGGCTGACACGCGGGGCGAGTTCTCAGAGCTGCTGTCCCTCTACGTCCCGGTCGCGATCGCCGTCTTCGTGCTCGTCTGCGCCGCGCTCGCCGTCCCGCTCGTGCGCGACCGCGCGCGCCCGGGTCGCACGCCGTCGCGGCGTACCCGCGCGCCGCGCCTGGAATTCGCCTACGTCGTGGGCCTGGCGCTGATCGCGGCGGTGCTCGCCTGGCGCACGCTCGACGGCGTGGCCGAGGTCGACGCGGTGACCGAGCGGGCGATCGCAGCCCCGGGGGCGGGGCCGGCGGGCTTGACCGTGCGCGCGGTGGCCGCCAAGTGGAACTGGCGCTTCGAGTACCCGGGGGGCGTCGTCCAGCAGGGCACCGGTCCGGACGACTTCGCGGTGCTCGTCGTGCCCTCGGGCGGCGCGGTGCGCTTCCGGCTGACCACGCGCGACGTCGTCCACGCCTTCTGGATCCCAGCCGCGCGCTACAAGTACGACGCGATTCCCGGCCGCGCGAACGTCTTCGACATGCAGTTCGACGAGGGCATCGTCTACGACTCCGCGCGCTGCTCGGAGTTCTGCGGCCAGTACCACGACCAGATGCGCTTCGTCGTCGACGTACGCCCGCCCGGCGAGTTCCGTGCCTGGCTGCGCGAGCGCCAGGAGGGCGGATCGTGACCGCGACGATGCCGCCCCGCAGGCCTCGCCCGCAGCGGGGGGTGCTCGCGCTGCTCGCCTCGACAGACCACAAGCTGGTCGGCCTGCGCGTCGCGCTCACGGCCGGCGCCTTCTTCCTGGCCGCCGGGGTCCTCGCGCTGCTGATGCGCAGCGAGCTCGCCGAGCCGGGCCTGCAGGTGGTCTCGCACTCGGGCTACAACCAGCTGTTCACGATCCACGGCTCGACGATGATCTTCCTCGTCGTCATCCCGGTGGCGCTGGCGCTGTGCGTCTACATGGTGCCGTTGCAGATCGGCGCCGCGGCGATCGCCGGCGCGCGCTGGGCCCTCGCGGGGTCGTGGCTGATCCTGATCGGCGGAATCGTGATGTGGAGCGGCTGGCTGACCCGCGAGGGCACCGGGCGGGCCGGCTGGTACTCCTACGACCCGCTCAGCGACCGCGCCAACACGCCCGGCGACGGGATGGACCTGTGGATCTGCGGCGTCACCCTGGCGACGCTCGGGGAGCTGCTGCTCGCGATCTGTGTGCTGGTCACCATCCTCCGCCGGCGCGCCCCGGGGATGACGATGCTGCGGCTGCCGGTCTTCACCTGGACGGCCCTGGTCACGATGCTGCTCGTCGTCTTCAGCTTCCCGTCGCTGGTCGCGGCGATGAGCCTGCTGCTGGCCGAGCGCCACGGGCCCGACCTGCTCGACCCGATCGCCTACCAGCACCTGTTCTGGTTCTACGGCCATCCGGCGGTCTACGTGATGTTCTTCCCGTTCGTGGGCATGGTGGCCGAGGTGGCGGCGGTGTTCTCGGGCCGGCGCTTCTTCGGCTACCGAGCGTTCGTGCTCGCGCTGCTGGCCTTCACGGCACTCTCCATGAGCGCCTGGGCCCACCACATGTTCACGACCGGCGGCGTGCCCAACGAGCTGTTCGCGCTGACCTCGACGGCGCTGATCGTGCCCGCCGGCGTGGAGTACTTCGACGTCATCGGGACGCTCTGGCGGGGGGTGATCCGCTTCAAGGTCGCACTGCTCTTCGCGATCGGCTTCCTGGTCCAGTTCCTGCTCGGGGGGATCACCGGGATCTTCGTGGCGTCCCCGGTGCTCGACTACCACGTCGCCGACTCCTACTTCATCGTCGCCCACTTCCACTACACGCTGTTCGCCGGCAGCCTGTTCGGCCTCTTCGCGGGCCTCTACATGTGGTGGCCCAAGCTCACCGGGCGCTACCTGTCGGAGCGCCTCGGCCGCTGGCACTGCGGGCTGACGTTCGTCGGCACGAGCCTCACTTTCCTGCCGCAGTTCGTGCTCGGGTACGAGGGCATGGCGCGGCGGGTGGCCGACTATCCGGCCGACGAGGGGTGGACGGCGCTGAACGCCGTCTCCACGGGCGGCTCGTTCCTGATCGCAATCGGCACCCTGCTGTTCCTGATCACGGCGGGGGCGTCGCTGCGGCGCCCGGCGACCGCGCCCGCGGACTGCTGGGGCACCGGCAACTCGCTCGAGTGGGCCGCGAGCTCGCCCCCCGCGCGCCACAACTTCGACAGCCTGCCCCCGATCCGCTCCTACGCGCCGCTGTACGACCTGCGCCATCCCGACGAGGGGCCCGACGACGAGGAGCTCGAGCGCGTGCGCCGCGACGGTCCGCAGGCGCCGGTCGGCGCCGCGGGGGCCGGTGGGTGAGGACGGGCCTCGTGCCGCTGGTCGGCTGGGGCATCGCGCTGATCGTGATCGCCCTGCTCGGCGCGATCGTCTTCGACCTCTCGGCGCTGCCGACGCTGCTGCTCGCCGGCGCGGGCGCCGGCTCGGCGGTGAGCGGCGCGTGGTCTGCGCTCGCCGGGCGGCGCGCACGCCGCGACGGCGCCAGCGTCGACCCTGACGTCTCGTTCGCGGCGGTGGCCGTGGTCGTCGGTGGCTCGCTCGCGCTCGTCGGCCTCGGCACCGGCGGCACCGTCTTCCTCTGGTCGGGCCTCGGCGTCGTGGCGCTGGGAGTGGGAGGCCTGGTGCGCGAGCTCCTCGCCGAGCGCCGCGAGCTGGCCGTGCTGCCCGACGGGGACGAGCGCGGCGTCCCGCGGAAGAGCTCGCCGTGACGCCGGCGCTCGCGCTGCCCCCCGGCCCCCTCTCGGCGCTCGCCGCGCTTCAGGCAAGCCCGGCGTGGCTGGCGCTGGCCGCCGCCGGCGCCTCGTATGCGTGGGGGGTCCATCGCGCCGGCCGCTGGCCGCGCGCGCGCTCGCTGGCCTTCGCCACGGCGCTGGCGGCGCTCGCGCTGGCGCTCGCCCCGAGCATCGACGCGGCCGCCGAGCAGCGTCTCTCGCTGCACATGGTCCAGCACCTGCTCATCTCGATGGTGGCCGCGCCGCTGGCGGTCTGGTCGGCGCCCGTGCGCCTGCTGCTGCGCGCCCAGGGGCCGCCCGCCCGCAGGCGCACGGCGCGCGCGCTGCATGCTCCGGCACTGCGTGCGCTCGCGCACCCGCTCGCCGGGCTCGCGCTCTTCGTAGGCGTGGGAGTCGCGGCCCACGTACCGGCGGTCTACGAGGCGGCGCTGGGCCACCCGGCCCTGCACGCCGTCGAGCACGCCGCGTTCTTCTGGTCCGCCGTGGCCCTATGGAGCCCGCTGATCGCCGCCGACCCACTCCCGCGGCGGGTC